>JBAQUE010000187.1:0-3744 GCA_049297315.1 Rugosibacter sp. | reverse complement strand
GGGTGGGCAACATGGTCGACAATCCCAAGGCCATCCCCGGCGTCATGAAGGAAGCTTCAGACATCGTATACAACATGATGGACTGTGAAAAACCCATCATTTCCGCCATCAATGGCATCGCCGTTGGCGCTGGCCTGGCCGTGGCCATGCTGGCCGACATCAGCATCATTGCCGAAGAAGCCAAGATCACCGATGGCCACGTCAAGCTGGGCGTAGCGGCAGGCGATCACGCAGCCATTGTCTGGCCCCTGCTGTGCGGCATGGCCAAGGCCAAGTACTACCTGCTGACCGCTGAATTCATCGATGGCAAGGAAGCCGAGCGCATTGGCCTGGTCAGCCTGTGCGTGCCACGTGCCGAGTTGATGAACAAGGCCATGGCGACAGCCGACAAGCTGGCCGCCGGCAGCCAGCAGGCGATCCGCCTGACCAAGCGTTCGCTGAATGGCTGGATGAACATGGCGCGGCCGATATTCGAAAGCTCGCTGGCGATGGAAATGATTTGCTTCCTGAGCGGTGATGTCACTGAAGGTGTTGCCGCGATCCGCGAAAAGCGTGCGCCAAAATTCCCCTCAGCTCAGTAGCCAATCAACAATAGCCAGCCTGTACGAGAGTAGGCGGCCACGTCCGCCCACCCATTTCGCATGGTCAGATAGCGGAGAAGTCACGTGGATTTTCGTTTAACGTCAGAGCAACTTGAGTTGCAGGATACTGCGCGTCGCTTTGCGACCGAGCAGATGAAGCCGGTTGGCCGTGAAATTGAGCAAAGCGCGCAACCGTTGTCGCATGACTGGTTGCACCGCTATGCGGAAATGGGTTTTCTGGGCATCAATGTCGCCACTGAATATGGTGGCATGGGTTTGGGCAATCTTGAGGCGCTATTGGTGCTCGAAGAGTTCGCCAAGGTGTCGCCGGCAGCCGCTTTCCCCATTTTCGAGAGCAGCGTGGGACCGGTGCGCGCCATCGAGCACTTTGCCGGCGAGGCGCTCAAGCGCCGCGTGTTGCCGGCAGTCTGCCGTGGGGATTTGATCGTGGCGGTGGCCATGTCCGAGCCGGACGCCGGCTCGGCACTGACAGATTTGAAGACCACCGCGCGTATCGATGGCGAGCAGATTGTGCTCAACGGCCAAAAGCGCTGGTCCAGCGGTAGCGGCCATTCCGGCGGCTATGTGGTGTATTGTCGGATGTCGGATGCGCCCGGCGCAGCGGGTATTGGCGCGGTGTATGTCGAAAAGGGCACACGAGGCGTTTCATTCGGTCAGCCGGAGCAGTTGCTGGGTTTTCGCGGTATTCCCAGCGCCGACATTTTTCTGGATGATGTGCGCGTGCCGCTGGAAAACCTGATCGTTCCGGCAGGTGGTTTCAAGAAGCTGATGGAGGCTTTCGATCTTGAGCGTTGTGGCAACGCCACGATGTGCCTGGGCATCGCCGCCGGTGCGCTGGAGGATGCCTTGCAGTATGTGCAGGAGCGCCAGCAGTTCGGCAAGCCCATCGTCGATTTCCAGGCAGTGCAGCTCAAGCTTGCCGACATGGCGATGCAGGTCGAAGCGACGCGCTTGCTGATTCATCGCGCGGCGCAAAATGCCAGCGAGGGTCTGCCTTCAATGCTCGAAAGCAGCGTCGCCAAATGTTTTGCCAACCAGGCCGTGCGCGAAGTTTGCGGCAACGCGCTGCAATTGTTGGGCGCGTATGGTTATTCCACGCAGTTCCCGATGGAGCAGCGCCTGCGTGATGGCTGGGGCTGGGGCATTGCCGGTGGCACGATAGACATTCAGCGCGTCAATATTGCCTCGGCGCTGGTGGGACGGCGTTTCAATCAACGTGCTTGAAAATAAAAAGCACGCCGATAACAATCAGGGGGGATGCTCATGGATTTCAGGCTGACGCAAGAGCAACAAATGATTTACGAGTACGGGGATCGCCTGGCGCACAAATTCGACCGTAAATACTTTATGCGCTATGCGGAGAAAAACGAATCTCCTGCGGAGTTGATGCAGCAATTTGCCGATGATGGATTTCTCGGCCTGATGGTGCCTGAAGCCTATGGCGGCAGCGGCCAGGGGCTGACCGAGATGACGCTGTTCATCGAAGGCCTGGCAAATAACGGCTTGCCGCTGCTCTCGCTGGTGATCGGGCCGACCATGACCATGGGCCTGCTGGCCATGCATGGTTCGGAAGAACTCAAGCAACGGTTTTTGCCCGACGGCTGTAGTGGGAAAATGCGCTATTGCTTTGCGATTACCGAACCGAATGCAGGGTCAAATTCGATGGAGATCACCACCATCGCCAAGCCGGACGGGGATGGTTTCCGCCTCAATGGGCAGAAGGTGTTCATCACCGACGCGGATTGCACCGACTATGCGCTGGTGGTTGCGCGCACCACACCGCGCCAGCAGGTCAGTAAGAAAACCGATGGCTTCACCCTGTTCATGGTCGACATGAAGCACAAAGGGGTGAGCAGGACAAAAATCCCGATGTCGATTTCCCTCCCTGAATCGCAATGGCAGGTGTTTTTTGATGATGTCCCTTTGTCACGTGCGGATGTGCTGGGTGAAGTAGGGCGCGGCTTTGACATCCTGTTTGACACGCTGAATCCGGAACGCGTGGTCATTGCCAGCTTATGCGCAGGCGTTGGCCGGTTTGCCCTGCGTCAGGCGGTTGCCTATACCAACGAGCGCAAAGTGTTCAACAACACACCGATCGGCGCGTATCAAGGCCTGCAACATCCGCTGGCGATGGCCAAAACTGAGATAGAGATGGCTTCGCTGATGATACTCAAGGCTGCGTGGGCCTTTGACCAGAACTTGCCGGCGGGCGAGTTTTCCAACATGGCCAAGTATTACGCCGCCGAAGCCGGCATCCATGCGGTGGACAACGCCATCCAATGTTTTGGTGGCAATGGCTTTACCAAAGAATATGGCATCTTCGACCTGTATCACGTCGTGCGCGTGCTGCGTACCGCGCCGCTGAATCGTGAAATGCTCCTGAACTACATTGCGGAGAAGGTCATGGGTCTGCCGCGTTCTTACTAGAGCACAATATGACAGCAAACACTGGTGCGCTGAGCGGTATCAAGGTCGTCGATCTATCACGTGTCCTTGGCGGACCTTATTGCGCGCAGACACTGGCCGACCATGGCGCACAGGTGATCAAGGTGGAGCCGCCGCAGGGCGATGAAACCCGCAGTTGGGGGCCGCCCTTCGATGACACCGGCCTGGCCGCTTATTACCTTGGCGTGAATCGCAACAAACAGGGCACGGTGATTGACCTCTCGCGCAGCGAGGGCCGCGAGATCATCCTGCGCCTGCTGGAAGATGCCGACGTGCTGATCGAGAACTTCAAGATTGGCACCATGGAGCGCTGGGGGCTGGGTTACGAAGAGGTTTTGCGTGAGCGTTTTCCGCGTCTCATTCACTGCCGCGTCAGCGGCTTTGGCGCCGACGGCCCGCTGGGCGGCGCACCCGGTTACGATGCTGTCGCCCAGGCCATGGGCGGGTTGATGAGCATCAATGGCTCACCAGAATCCGGCGCCACGCGCATCGGCGTGCCGATTGTTGACCTGACCACGGGCCTGTCCGCGACCATCGGCGTTTTGCTGGCGCTGGCCGAACGCAACCGTTCCGGCGTTGGACAGTTTGTTGACGCCACCTTGTATGACACGGCGATTTCGCTGCTGCATCCGCATGCCAGCAACTGGTTCATTTCAGGCAACCCACCACGCCGTTCGGGCAATGCGCATCCGAATAT
>JBAQUE010000186.1:0-3321 GCA_049297315.1 Rugosibacter sp. | reverse complement strand
TTCCGCCAGCCGGTCCATCGCCGGCACGATGCCGGAAGTCGACACCGTCACGCGCCGCCGCGAGAGCCCATAAGCATGGTCGTCCAGCATCAGACGCAAGGCCGGAATCAGGTTGTCGAAGTTGGCTAGCGGCTCGCCCATGCCCATCATCACCACATTGCTGATGCGGCGATCACCGGACGGGGCAAAACCTAATGCCCGGTTGGCCTGCCAGAGCTGGCCGATGATCTCGGCGGTGGTCAGGTTGCGATTGAAACCCTGACGCCCCGTGGAACAAAACGCGCATGCCAGCGCACAACCGGCTTGCGAGGAAATGCACAGCGTGCCCCGGCTATCTTCAGGAATGAAAACCGTCTCGACCGCATTGCCGTTACCGACATCAAACAGGAACTTTCGCGTTCCATCATCCGAGAGCTTGTCGCTTAAAGTCGGCGCTGGTGACACGGCGGCCATGCCATGCAACTTGCTGCGCAGCGACTTGGCGACGTCGCTCATCGCATTGAAATCATCCTCCCCGAAACGATGTATCCAGCGCAACACCTGGCGTGCGCGGAAGGGCTTTTCACCCTGCTGCGCAAACCATGCGGTCATGCGTTCTGCATCAAAATCGAGAAGATTGGTTGGCATGAATAATCAGCGCGAATAGACGTTCAGCGCCGGGAAGAAATAAGCGATTTCAACCGCAGCGGTTTCAGCCGCATCGGAACCATGCACGGCATTCGCGTCAATGCTGTCGGCAAAATCGGCGCGGATAGTGCCCGGCGCGGCTTTTTTCGGATCGGTTGCCCCCATCAGGTCGCGATGCTTGAGGATGGCGTTCTCGCCTTCCAGCGCTTGCACCATCACCGGGCCGGAAATCATGAATTCAACGAGATCCTTGAAAAAAGGACGCTCTTTATGCACGGCATAAAAGCCTTCCGCCTCCCGGCGTGACAGGTGCAGCATACGGGCGGCAACGATTTTCAGGCCGCTTTTTTCAAAGCGCGAGTAAATTTCACCAATCACATTCTTGGCGACAGCATCGGGTTTGATGATAGACAGGGTACGTTCTACAGCCATTACATTCTCCAGCGGTGGGTTTGACAACATGATTAACAACAATAACTATTTATTTTATCGCAGTTTTCTTGGTGATTCCTTGGTTTGGAGAGTCTTTTACGCGACGTCCGCCGGTTTTTCAAAATGCAGCATTTTTCCTTTGACCGAGAGCGTATAAACATCCATATCCAGCAGCGGATGCCGGTCACTTGCCGCTGTCAGTAACTGCCGGACAAATTCCCTGAGACGCCGTTCATCGGGCAATTGCACCTGCTGTCCGCTGATGAGTGCACGCACAACATTTTTTGCGCGTTGTTCCGACAAGCTGCGCAACAAGCTTAGTGAAACAGGAAAAACAAACCCATCCGTGCCCAAGTCATTCAAGGCCAATTCATCAAGCAATGATTGCGCATCACCAAAGCGTCGTGTGGCGGCAGACAATTGCTCGACTGCTTGGGGGAAGCGGTGCTTGATGACAGGCAATATCTCATGGCGCAGATAATTGCGCGTATATCGCCTGTCCGCATTGCTCTCGTCCTCAATCCACGACAGCTTGTGCGCCTGTGCATACCCAAGCAGCGTCTGCCGCGACAGGCCGAGCAAAGGTCGCAGCACCCGCCCGCGTCGCTCGGGAATCCCCGCGGCGCCTCGCGGCCCCGTCCCGCGCAACAGATTGTGCAGCACAGTCTCTGCCTGATCATCCGCATGATGCGCCATCAGTATCCAGTCTGCCGGATGGCCAAGCAGAACATCCAGGCGAGCTTTTCTGGCTGCCGCTTCCAGTCCATCACCAGATTGCCGCGTAATCGCGACCTTGGTTAACTGCAATTCAAGGCCAAGAGCGGCGCATGTTTGTTGACAGTGCTGCGCCCATATGTCCGCGTGCACGCTCAGCCCATGATGCACATGAATTGCAGATAGATGCATGTCTAGCGTGGGCACCACTTGCTTCGCCACATGCAACAGGACAGAAGAGTCCATCCCCCCCGAATAAGCCACCGCAAGGGATTGTCCGGCTTGCGCCTGGCGCGCCAGGCAATCAGCCAAGGCATTGGCCAACAAATTACTGGAGGGGCTGTTCCTTGAATTTTCCATAGCTCATCAGGCGCCCGAAACGCCGCTCGACGAGTTCCGTCACCGATAATCCCGCCAGTTGCTTGAGCGCATCCTGCAGATTCTTTTTCAAGCTCTGCGCGATGGCCTGATGATCCCGGTGCGCGCCGCCCACAGGCTCGGTGATGATGCGGTCAATCAAGCCAAGCGACTTCAGCCGCTGCGCCGTGATGCCCATCGTTTCTGCCGCATCGCCTGCCCGCTCGGCACTTTTCCATAAAATGGACGCGCAACCTTCTGGCGAAATCACCGCATAAGTTGCGTATTGCAGCATCATCACCGTATCCGCAACCGCAATGGCCAAAGCGCCGCCCGAGCCGCCCTCACCGATAACCGTTGTGATGATGGGCACTTTGAGTTCCGCCATCACCAGCAGGTTCCTGCCAATGGCTTCCGATTGCCCCCGCTCTTCGGCGCTGATGCCGGGATATGCACCCGGCGTATCGACGAAAGTGAATATCGGCAGTTTATATTTTTCAGCCAGATGCATCAGGCGCAATGCCTTGCGGTAGCCTTCCGGACGTGGCATGCCAAAGTTGCGGCTGATCTTTTCCTTGGTATCGCGGCCTTTCTGATGGCCGATCACCATGCAGGACTGCCCATTGAAGCGGGCCAAGCCCCCCACGATGGCTGCATCCTCTGCAGAACTGCGGTCGCCATGCAATTCCTCGAAATCGGTAAAAATTTTGCCTATGTAGTCGAGTGTGTACGGCCGACTGGGATGGCGCGCCACCAAAGCACACTGCCAAGGTGTCAGCTTGGCATAGATATCTTTGGTCAGGCTTTGGCTTTTAGCCTCGATCCTGGATATTTCATCTGAAATATCCACCGCAGAATCATCCTGCACAAAGCGCAACTGTTCTATCTTGGCCTCAACTTCGGCGATAGGCTGCTCAAATTCCAAATAAGAAATCTTCATTTATTTATTTTACATGCAGCCGGAACGCTTGGTGACCGGATTGCAGCCACCTACCCCCTGGTAAACCCAAAAACCCCCTTCATTGAGAGGCTGCATGTGAGCCGGATGAAGGGGGTTGCGGAATAGGGAGTCTGGCATTGACCTACTTTCTCACACGGTGAAGTGCAATATCATGGGCGCGGAGGCGTTTCACGGACCTGTTCGGGAAGGGAAGGGGTGGTTCCACCTTGCTATGGACACCAGACTTAAAG
>JBAQUE010000185.1:0-3722 GCA_049297315.1 Rugosibacter sp. | reverse complement strand
TCCCATGCGAACGGCTCGCACAGCCGCTGGTTCATGCCGATATCCAGATCGGTCATCACGAAGACCGGGGTTTGCAGGCGGTCGGCCAGATCCAGCGCCGCAGCGGAAAACTCGAAACATTCGCGCGGATCTTCCGGAAACAGCAGCACGTGCTTGGTGTCGCCATGCGATGCGTACGCAGCGGCGAGGATGTCGGACTGCTGCGTGCGCGTGGGCATGCCGGTCGACGGCCCGCCGCGCTGCACGTCGATGATGGTGATCGGAATCTCGGCGAAATACGCCAGACCGATGAACTCGTTCATCAGCGACACGCCGGGACCCGATGTCGCTGTGAAGGCGCGCGCGCCGTTCCAGCCCGCGCCGACCACCATGCCGACCGAAGCGATCTCGTCCTCGGCTTGGATCATCGCGTATCGGGTCTGTCCATCGCTGTCGGTGCGGTATTTCTGACAGTATTTCTGGAACGCTTCGGCGACCGACGACGACGGCGTGATCGGATACCACGCGCACACCGTCGCGCCGCCGTAGACGCAGCCGAGCGCGGCGGCGGCGTTGCCTTCGACGAAGATCCGGTTACCCACCGCGTCGGCCTTGCGCACGCGCAGACCGATCGGGCACGGCAGGTGTTTCAGCGCCCAGTCGCGGCCGAGATGCAGGGCTTCGATATTGGGCTTCAGCAGTTTTTCCTTGCCCTTGTACTGTTCGGCGACCAGGGTCTCGATCGCGGGCACGTCGATATCGAGCAGAGCGCTCAATGCGCCGACGTACATGATGTTCTTGAACAGCTGGCGCTGGCGCGGATCGCTGTAGGTGGCGTTGCAGATTTCGGTCAGCGGCACGCCGAGCACCTGGATGTCGTCGCGGAATTTCGATTTCGACATCGGCTTGCTGCTGTCGTAGACGAGGTAGCCGCCGGGCTCGATTTCCCTGATGTCGTCGTCCCAGGTCTGCGGATTCATCGCCACCATCAGGTCGACGCCGCCACGCCGCCCGAGCCAGCCGTTCTCGCTGACCCGGACCTCGTACCAGGTCGGCAGGCCCTGGATGTTGCTGGGGAAGATATTGCGCGGGCTCACCGGTACCCCCATGCGCAAAATCGCCTTGGCAAACAGCTCATTGGCTGACGCCGAACCGGAGCCGTTGACATTGGCAAATTTAATGACGAAATCGTTGATAGCTTCGATGCGCTTCATGCGGCCTCCAGAACACGTTGACCGATTTTTCCATCACGACATTGAGGCCCCGCCTGGGTCGTGTCGAGCAGGAACTTCTGCATGTCCCACGCCCCCGTGGGACAGCGTTCGGCGCACAAGCCGCAGTGCAGGCAAACATCTTCATCCTTCACCATGACGTGTCCCGTTTTCAATTCGCCCGAGACATAGAGAGCCTGCCCGGCATGCAGTGCCGGCGCCTTCAGGCGGGTGCGCAACTCGGCCTCATCGCCATTGCTGGTGAAGGTAATGCAGTCCATCGGACAGACATCGACGCAGGCATCACATTCGATGCATGTTTCGCGGGTGAACACCGTCTGCACATCGCAATTCAGGCAGCGGCTGGCTTCCTTGAAAGCGGTGGCGGCATCAAAACCCAACTCTACTTCCACCCGGATGCTCGCCAGTGCCACCTCGGCCTTGGCCCACGGCACCTTGAAGCGCGTGTCTATTGAGACATCATTGTGGTAGCTCCACTCGTGTATGCCCATCTTTTGGGACATCAGGTTGGTCATGGGTGCCGGACGCCGGGCCGGGTCTTCGCCATGCAACATCCGATCGATCGACACCGCTGCCTCGTGTCCATGCGCCACCGCCGTGATGATGTTCTTGGGCCCGAAAGCCGCGTCACCGCCAAAGAAAACCCGGGGCACGGTGGACTGAAAAGTACCCGTGCCCAGCACCGGCAGCCCGCTGCGGTTGAATTCGATGCCGCTGTCCCGTTCGATCCACGGAAAGGCATTTTCCTGGCCCACCGCCACCAGCACGGTGTCGCAGGCAAAGAACACATCCGGCGCGCCCGTGGGGACCAGACTGCGACGGCCCTGCCCGTCATATACCGCCTCGACCACCTCGAATTTCATGCCCAGCAAGCGGCCGTCTTGATGCTCGAAACTCTTGGGCACATGAAAGTTGATGATCGGGATGCCCTCGTGAACAGCATCCTCTTTTTCCCAAGGCGATGCTTTCATTTCCTCAAAGCCACTGCGCACAATCACCTTCACATCGGTGCCGCCCAGACGCCGTGCCGAGCGGCAGCAGTCCATGGCCGTGTTGCCGCCGCCAAGCACGATGACGCGTTGACCCACGCGGGTGATGTGCCCAAACGAGACCGAAGCCAGCCAATCGATACCAATGTGAATGTGGTCCGCCGCCTCCTTGCTGCCCGGAAGATCCAGAGCTCGCCCACGGGGCGCCCCGCAACCCACAAACACGGCGTCATAGCCCTGCTCCAGCAAGGCCTTCATGGACTCGACGCGCTGGCCGCCGTTGAACGCCACACCCAGGTCCAGGATGTAACCCGTGTCCTCGTCAATCACCGACTCCGGCAGCCGAAAACGCGGAATCTGCATGCGAATGAAGCCACCCGCCTTGGCCTCGCCATCGAACACAGTCACCTCGTAGCCCAGGGGCGCCAAGTCACGCGCCACCGTCAGCGAAGCCGGCCCCGCACCTACGCAGGCAACACGTTTGCCGTTGGGCGGCGCCAGCGTCGGCATGCGAGCCTTCACGTCGTCCTTGAAGTCGGCGGCCACCCGTTTGAGCCGGCAGATCGCCACCGGTTCGGGCTTCTCGCCATTGTTTTCCTCGACCCGGCCACGGCGGCACGCGGGCTCACACGGCCGGTCGCAAGTGCGCCCGAGAATGCCAGGAAACACGTTGGACACCCAGTTGACCATGTAGGCATCGCTGTAGCGACCCTGCCCGATCAGGCGAATGTATTCAGGAACGGGGGTGTGGGCCGGACAGGCCCATTGACAGTCAACGACTTTGTGGAAATAAGCCGGATCGGTCAGATTGGTAGGCTGCAAGTCTGTCTCCTCTGCCCCGCTTGCGCCGCAGCAGCGGCTGGGGGTGGAAACAGTCTACGCCTGCGTGCGAAAGGACGCTCAGGTGAATCCCCTAGTGGGAGGCCAGAGACACGTCAGTTCTTGACCTAACGCAAACATCTGTCCCAGACACACCACAGGAGCGTCAGGCCGCCCCTGCCGCAAGCGTGGCAAAGGCCGCAACAACTTCTGGCGGAGCCTGCACCAGTTCAATGAGAACCCCCTCGCCGCTGACCGGAAATTCGTCATTGGACTTGGGGTGCAGGAAACAGATGTCAAAGCCGGCCGCTCCCTTGCGGATGCCACCCGGCGCAAAGCGCACACCTTTGGCCGTCAGCCATTCCACCGCACCGGGCAGATCGTCGATCCACAAACCGACGTGGTTCAGCGGCGTGGTGTGCACGGCCGGCTTCTTGTCCAGGTCCAGCGGTTGCATCAAATCGACCTCAACCTTGAACGGGCCGACGCCCATGGCACAGATGTCTTCATCCACGTTTTCGCGTTCGCTGCGAAACGTGCCGGTCACCTCCAGGCCCAACATCTCAACCCAGAGCGTTTGCAGCCGCGTCTTGTCAGGGCCGCCGATGGCGATTTGCTGGATGCCCAGCACTTTGAAGGGGCGACTCATGCTCAGACGAACTCCACAATCGCCTGGTCCACCGTCAGGCTCTCGCCCTTGGTC
>JBAQUE010000184.1:0-2410 GCA_049297315.1 Rugosibacter sp. | reverse complement strand
TTTATGACCTCCTCGCGCGCTGGCAGTCCAGCGAACTGAATATCGACATCGCCTGCGTCATCTCGAACCACGACACCTTCAAGGGCTTTGTCGAATGGCATGGCATCCCGTTCCACCATGTGCCGGTCACGCCGGACAACAAGCCTGCGGCTTACGCTGAAGTACACCGCCTGTTTGCTGAAGCGCAAGGCGATACGATGGTGCTGGCGCGCTACATGCAGATCCTGTCGCCTGGGCTTTGCGCGGCGTATCCGGGGCGCATCATCAATATCCACCACAGTTTTTTGCCTTCATTCATTGGCGCCAAGCCCTACCATCAGGCCTACACGCGCGGCGTGAAGCTGATCGGCGCGACTTGCCACTATGTCACCGCCGACCTCGACCAGGGGCCGATCATCGAGCAGGATGTGATCCGCATCGACCACTCGGATTCAGTTGAAGACATGGTGCGTTATGGCAAGGACATCGAAAAGACCGTGCTCGCGCGCGGCCTGCGCTACCACCTTGAAGACCGCGTGCTGGTGCATGGCAACAAGACAGTAGTGTTTAGGTAATGCGGTGCACTAAGGCTTGTTTTTGCGCAACAACAACCATAGGCCGATGACGATCATCGGTAGGCTGAGCCACTGCCCCATGCTGATGGTATAAGAATGGCCAAAGATGCCGGCATCCGGCTCGCGGAAAAATTCCGCCACTGAACGCAGGACGCCGTAGCCGATGAGGAATACGCCGGAAACCGCACCGCGCGCGCGGCGCCGCGCTGAAAAAAACCATAAGATGACGAACAGCAGCAAGCCTTCCCCCGCGGCTTCATACAACGGGGATGGATGACGCGGCAGGTTATCCACTTGCGGAAAAACCATCGCCCAGGGCAAGGACGCATCCGCCACGCGGCCCCACAGCTCGCCATTGATGAAATTGCCGATGCGCCCCGCAACCAGGCCCAATGGCACTAATGGGGCGATAAAGTCGGTGATCTGGAAAAACGCCTTGCCGCGCTTGCGGCCCCAGAGCAACATGGCCAGCAGCACGCCCAGAAAGCCACCATGAAAACTCATGCCGCCTTTCCACACGGCGAGAATTTCCAGCGGATGCGCGGCGTAATAAGCCGGATCGTAAAAAATCACCTGCCCCAAGCGCCCGCCGATTATCACGCCGAGCACGCCATAAAACAGCAGGTCGTCGACATCCATGGCCGTGATGCCATGCCAGGGCTGCGCGCGTGCACGCCACTTGCCCAACCACAGAAAAGCCATGAAACCGGCCAGATACATCAGTCCGTACCAGCGCACCGCCAGCGGGCCGAGGTGAATGGCGACAGGGTCGAATTGCGGGTGGATCAGCATGGGTGTTGGCAGGGCTTGGGCTAGAATCCCGATTCTAAGCCGTGCGGCCTATCCATTGCATGTTCGATTGCACATCGTTGCCGCCATATCAGGAGATTGTCATGCCCGCTTACCGTTCCCGAACTTCCACCCACGGCCGCAACATGGCCGGCGCCCGCGCGCTGTGGCGCGCTACCGGCATGCAGGATGGCGATTTCGGCAAGCCCATCATCGCCGTGGTGAATTCCTTCACCCAGTTTGTGCCCGGCCATGTGCATCTGAAAGACCTCGGTCAAATGGTCGCGCGAGAAATCGAGGCGGCCGGAGGCATCGCCAAGGAATTCAACACTATCGCGGTGGATGACGGCATCGCCATGGGTCACGGCGGCATGCTGTATTCGCTGCCTTCGCGTGAGTTGATCGCCGACTCGGTCGAATACATGGTGAATGCCCACTGCGCCGACGCGATGGTATGCATCTCGAATTGCGACAAGATCACGCCGGGCATGCTGATGGCGGCATTGCGTCTCAACATTCCCGTGGTCTTTGTGTCGGGCGGGCCGATGGAGGCGGGCAAGGTGCAATGGCATGGCCAGTTCCGCAAGGTGGATTTGATCGACGCGATGATCGAGGCGGGTGACTCAAAAAACAGCGATGCCGATGTGGCGTCGATGGAGCGTTCGGCCTGCCCGACCTGCGGTTCATGTTCCGGCATGTTTACTGCCAATTCGATGAACTGCCTGACTGAAGCGCTGGGCCTGTCGCTGCCCGGCAATGGTTCGCTGCTGGCCACGCATGCCGACCGCAAACAGCTGTTCCTGCGCGCCGGACGGTTGGTGGTTGATCTGTGCAAGCGCTGGTATGAGCAGGATGACGCCAGCGTGTTGCCGCGCAATGTGGCTTCATTCAAGGCGTTTGAAAATGCCATGACGCTGGACATCAGCATGGGCGGTTCGACCAACACCGTGCTGCATCTGCTGGCGGCGGCGCGCGAAGCAGAAATTGATTTCACCATGCAGGACATCGACCGCCTCTCGCGGCATGTGCCGTGCCTGGCCAAAGTGGCGCCGGCCACGCAGAAATAC
>JBAQUE010000183.1:0-4638 GCA_049297315.1 Rugosibacter sp. | reverse complement strand
GCTGTATATCGCGCAAACCGGCGATGCGGTTTTGGGCGGCGCGGCCTTGTTCACGCTGGCGCTGGGCATGGGCGCGCCGCTGCTGCTGGTCGGCGCTTTTTCACGTTCGCTGCTGCCCAAGCCGGGGCCGTGGATGGAAGACGTGAAGAAATTCTTTGGCGTGGTCATGCTGGCCACCGCGCTGTGGATGGTGTCGCCGGTGCTGCCGTTGTGGGTGCAAATGCTGGGCTGGGCGCTGCTGCTGATTGTCTCGGCGACTTATCTTTCCGCGCTCGACCCGCTGCCGGCGCATGCGCAGGGCATGCATCCCTCGCTAGGCTGGCGGCGCCTGGGCAAGGGGCTGGGCGTGGCGTTGCTGCTCATTGGCGCGGCGATGCTGCTTGGCGTGCTGGGCGGTGCAAAAGACCCCTTGCAGCCGCTGGGTTTTTTGCGTGGCGACGCGGTAAAAGAAGGCCATGCCACCGTATCACCAACGCCGACTTTTACGCGCATCGCTTCCGTCGCCGAACTCGATGCGCAACTGCAAACCGCCGGCAAGCCGGTGATGCTGGATTTCTGGGCCGAGTGGTGCATCAGCTGCAAGGAAATGGAACGCTACACCTTCACCGATGCGGCAGTCGCGGCGCGCATGCAGGATTTCGTGCTGTTGCAGGCGGACGTGACCGCCAACAACGCGGCGGACAAAGCGCTGCTTGCACGCTTCAACCTGTTCGGCCCGCCGGGCATCATTTTCTTTGACGCGCAGGGCCGCGAAAAAGCCGGTCTGAAAGTCGTCGGCTTCCAGTCGGCGGAACAGTTCCTGCCCATTCTCGAACGCGCATTGCGCTAAACCACCCTTATGTTTACCGGCATCATTTCCGCCATTGGCAAGATCACATCACTCACCCCGCTGGCCGGCGGCGTACGGCTGGCAGTCGCCGCGCCCGCCGCGTATCTGGATGACGTCGGCATCGGCGATTCCATCGCCCATAATGGCGTCTGCCTGACGGTGATCGCCAAAACCGGCGACACGTATCAGGTCGATGTCTCGCGCGAGACGCTGAACTGCACGGCCGGCCTGGATAGCCTCGCCGAGGTGAATCTCGAAAAAGCCCTGCGCCTGGCGGATCGCCTCGGCGGCCATCTGGTCTCCGGGCATGTCGATGGCATTGGCGAGGTGCTGAAATGTGAGCCTGCCGGCGAATCGCATGAACTGGTCATCCGCGCGCCGCAGGCGCTGGCGAAATACATCGCGCCCAAGGGTTCGATCACCGTGGATGGCGTGGCGCTGACCACCAACCGTATCACCAGCGCCGACTTTTCGATCAACCTGATTCCGCACACCTTGGCCGTCACCACGCTGCACCGTCTGCAGACCGGCAGCCGCGTGAATCTGGAGATCGACCTGATCGCGCGCTATGTCGAAAGGCTGCTGGCCGCCGGTGCGCCAGCGTAGAATGCGCGCCTTTCTTCCGCCGCCTGTGTTTGCATCAATTCCAACATGAACGCCATGAACATCAGCCCCACCCAGGACATCATTGCCGAGCTGCGCGCCGGCCGCGTGGTCATCCTTGTCGATGAGGAAGACCGTGAAAACGAGGGCGACCTGGTCTGCGCCGCACAGCATGTGACGCCGGAAACCATCAACTTCATGGTCACCCATGCGCGCGGCCTGGTCTGCCTGACGCTGACCGAGGCGCGTTGCCGCCAGCTCGGCCTCGTGCCGATGACACGTGACAACAAAAGCCAGTTCAGCACGGCCTTCACCATTTCGATCGAGGCCGCCAGCGGCGTCACCACCGGCATTTCGGCGCATGACCGCGCGCGCACGGTGCAGGTCGCCGTCGCGCCGAATGCGCGCGCCGAGGACATCGTCCAGCCCGGGCATATTTTCCCGATCACCGCCCAGCCCGGCGGCGTGCTGGTGCGCGCCGGGCATACCGAAGCCGGTTGCGACCTGGCGCAGATGGCCGGTTGCGAACCGGCGGCGGTGATTTGCGAAATCCTCAAGGAGGATGGCGGCATGGCGCGGCTGCCCGACCTGCTCGAATTCGCCGCGCAGCATCAACTCAAGATCGGCACCATCCGCGACCTGATCCACTACCGCTCGGAAACCGAAAAGCTCGTCGCGTGCGTCGCCGACAAGCCGGTCGAGTGCGCCCAAGGCAGCTTCCGCCTGCGCGCATTTGCCGATCAGAGCAGCGGCGACGTGCATCTGGCGCTGACCCATGGCAACATCAGCGCAGAACAGGAAACGCTGGTGCGGGTGCATGAAGCGGTTTCGGTGCTGGACTTTCTCGACCAGAACCATGCGCAGCACAGCTTCAGCATCGATTTCGCCTTGCGCCAGATTGCGGCGACTGAACGCGGTGCGGTGGTCTTGCTGCATCGCGCCGAATCGAACCAGGCGCTGCTCGGCGCGTTGCAAGGCGTCCCGGCGGCACGCACAGCGCACAAGTGGGATCCGCGCCTGTATGGCATCGGCGCGCAGATCCTGCGCGAATTGGGCGTGGGCAAAATGCGCCTGATGGGCAACCCGCAGAAAATGCCCAGTATGGCCGGTTTCGGTCTTGAAATCAGCGGCTATGTCACACCGCAAAGCGGAAAAAATGGAGGCCAGCCAGCATGAACCTGCGCGAGATTGAACCTAACCTGAACGGCAGCGGCCTGCGCGTCGGCATCGCACTCAGCCGCTTCAACGAGGATATCGGCGAAGGCTTGCGTTCCGGGTGCCTGGGCGCGCTGGAACAAATGGGCGTGGCCAGCGCCGACATTACCCTGGTGACCGTGCCCGGCGCGCTGGAGCTGCCGCTGGCGCTGCAAGCGCTGGCGCAGAGCGGAAACTTCGATGCGCTGGTGGCCCTCGGCGCCGTCATCCGCGGCGAAACCTACCACTTTGAAATCGTCGCCACCGAGTCGGCGCGCGGCATTATCGATGTGCAACTCAACACCGGCATCCCGATCGCCAATGCCGTACTGACCACCGAAAACGACGACCAGGCGCTGGCGCGCATGCTGCAAAAAGGCGCCGAGGCTGCGCAAGCGGCGATTGAAATGGCGAATCTGCTGCGCGCGCTGAAAAAATAATGGGCAACAAATCATCCCGCCATCGCGCACGCGAATTTGCCGTGCAGGGCCTGTATCAATGGCAGGTCGGCGGCCAGGACCGAACCGCGATCCAGGTGCAAGCCGCAAGCATCGCCGGCTTCACCAAGGCCGACAACGTGTTGTACGCCACGCTGATGGACGAAACGCTGGCGCATGCCGAAACCCTGCAGGCCGACCTGACGCCGCACATTGTGCGCCCCTGGCAGGAGGTCTCGCCGATCGAGCGCAGCGTGCTGCTGCTGGGCGCCTGTGAATTCCGCTACCACCCGGAAACGCCCTACCGCGTGATCATCAACGAGTGCATCGAGCTGGCCAAGACCTTCGGCGGCGCCGACGGCCACAAATTCGTCAACGGCGTGCTGGACAAAACCGCCGCCGTGTTGCGCCCGACGGAAACCCGGCAGCGGTAACTTCACATAGGGCGTAGCGAAGCATCGCGTGCTGAAAAATGCCTTCCGAATTTGACCTGATACGCCAGTTCTTCACCCGTCCGCCACGCCATACGCTGCTCGGCGTGGGCGATGACGCCGCGCTGATCGCACCCACGCCAGGACAGGTGCTGGCCGTATCCACCGATGCGCTGGTGGAAGGCACGCATTTCCTGCCCGATACCGACCCGCAAGCGCTGGGCTGGAAAACCCTGGCGGTGAATGTCTCCGACATGGCCGCGATGGGCGCAAACCCGCGCTGGGCGACGCTGGCCGCCGTGTTGCCGACGCGCGAAGCGCTATTTCCGGCATGCAAGGCGCCAGCGCCGACTTTTTCCACCTCTGAATGGCTCGACGCCTTCATGCGCGGCTTCTTTGCCTGCGCTGATGCATTCGGCATTGACCTGATCGGCGGCGACACCACGCGCGGGCCACGCGCCTTTTGCGTCACCATCATGGGCGAAGTACCGGCCGGGCAAGCGCTGCGACGTGATGGCGCGCATCCCGGCGACAGCATCTGGGTTTCCGGCACGCCGGGCCGCGCTGCGCTGGGGCTGGCGCATCTGCAAGGCCGCACGGTGCTGGCCGAGCCGCAATTGACCACCTGCCTGACGGCCTTGCACCGGCCGCAACCGCGCGTAATCCTGGGGCTCGCCCTGCGCGGCCTGGCCAGCGCCGCGATTGATGTTTCCGACGGCCTGCTGGCTGACCTCGGGCATATCCTCGCCGCCTCGCAATGCGCCGCCTGTTTGCGGATTCCCCGCCTGCCGCCCGCCGGCCTGGCGCGCGATTGTTATCTGGCCGGTGGTGACGATTACGAACTGGCGTTCACCGCACCTGCCACACATGACGACGGAATAGCCGCGCTGGCCAACGAACTCGGTCTGCCGCTCACCCGCATCGGCGAGATTGTCGCCGCGATACCTGAAACACTGCCGCCCGGCGCGCTGCGCTTGTGCGACGATACGGGCGCCGACATCACGCCAGCGCGTCGTGGATACGATCATTTTCAGCCGAACCAATAATCCTGAAAACCTTGATTCGGAACCACGGAGGACACGGAGAAAGGCAATTGCGGGGCTTTTATGCAATCACCCGCCAGATGAACCCCCAAGAGATATGC
>JBAQUE010000182.1:0-11490 GCA_049297315.1 Rugosibacter sp. | reverse complement strand
ACGCATGTTTTCGTATTCATCAATTGAGCACATGGGGCTGATGACTTTTGCCTTCGGCATGGGTGGGCCGATCGCCAATTTTGCAGGCCTTCTGCACATGACAGTGCATTCGCTGATCAAGTCAGCGATCTTTTTCTCCGTTGGCCATGCCGCACAGAAGGCGGGGACGCAGCTCATGGACAATATCCGCGGCCTGATCAAGGTCAGTCCCACCGTCGGCTGGGGCCTGATGCTGGGTTCGCTGGCGATTCTCGGCATGCCGCCCTTCGGTGTATTTGCCAGTGAGTTTCTCATCCTGACCAGCGCCATGCGCCAGTTGCCGTGGGCGACACCCTTCCTCCTGCTGGGATTGGGCGTTGCTTTTGCGGCCATTTTCAGCCGCGTGCAACCGATGGTTTTTGGTGAAACTACCGTCAAACCACTGGCCCATCCACCAACCCTGCTGCCGGTTTTTGTGCACCTCGGGCTGGGGTTGATGTTGGGCTTTTACATTCCACCCTATCTGAATAACTGGTATATGCAAGCTGCCCGCATCATTGGTGGCTGAGGTGGGTTGAGACCATGAAAATCGCCGACTTGAACCTGAATCTTGTACCTTTGCCCGCCCCTTTTCCACTGCTGCGCGGCGAGGTTTGCGCCAGCGAATGGTCAGCGGTCGCGCTGACCATCGCAGAGAATCACGGCCGCCTTGTTACGCTTTGGGGCAGCGACGATCGCCACGGCGAAGCCAGTCGCTTCGTTGTTTCCGCCGTCTATGCCGTCGAGAATGGGACGCTGCTCTGGCTCGATTTGCCCCTTCCCGGTCAGCAACTGAATTATCCCGGCATCGCCGGCATTTTCCCTTACGCCTCCCGCCTGCAGCGCGCCGTAGCCGATCTGCTCGGCCTTGTCGCCGAAGGCGCCAGCGACAGCCGCCCCTGGCTGAATCACGGCGCCTGGCCGGCGGATTACTTTCCCTTGCGCCAGGGTGTCACCGGTACCGAGAGGCGTGACTGGCCAGCCGCCACCGATTATCCTTTCGTCCCGGTTACCGGCGAAGGCGTGCATGAAATTGCCGTCGGCCCGGTGCATGCCGGCATCATCGAGCCCGGCCACTTCCGTTTCTCGGTAGTCGGCGAAAAAACGCTGCGTCTGGAAGAGCGCCTGGGCTACACGCACAAGGGCATCGACAAGCGCTTTGAACATTTTTCGGCAAGCGAAGGCTATCGGCTGGCTGGCCGCGTCTCGGGTGATTCGACGGTGGCGTATGCCTGGGCTTATTGCATGGCGTTGGAGGCGGCATGGAACTGGCAAGCTCCCGCCCGCGCACTGTGGCTGCGTGCGCTGATGCTGGAGCGCGAACGGGTGGCGAACCATCTCGGCGACCTCGGCGCGCTGGGCAACGATGCCGCGTTCGGTTTTGGCTTGTCCCAGTTCATGCGCCTCAAGGAAGATTGGCTACGCCTGAATAAAACCTTGTTCGGTCATCGTTTCATGATGGATCGCATCGTGCCCGGTGGCGCTGCCTTTGACCCCGATACCGCCGCTTGCGCAAAAATCACAGCCCAGTGTGATGCCATCGAAGCCGAAGTGCGCGAGCTGCATGCCATCTACGACGATCATGCCGGCCTGCAGGATCGCTTCCTCACGACTGGACGCGTCACCCAGGAACTGGCTAGCCAGCTCGGCCTGACCGGTCTTGCTGCCCGCGCCAGCGGCGTTCCGCGTGATGTACGTGTCGACTTCCCGGCACCTCCCTATGACGAACTGGCGGTCAACATCGCCTGTCGCAACAGCGGCGATGTCGCCGCAAGAGTGGCGGTGCGCTTTGATGAGTTACTGGAGTCGCTGCAACTGCTTCGCCAGATCGTCCGCCGGCTGCCCGACGGAGCGGTTGTCGCAGCGCCGGATAACGGTATGCCGGAAGGCCGCGGCGCTGGCTGGGTCGAGGGATGGCGCGGCGGGATTTTCGTTGCCCTGACGGTAGAGAAGGAAAACCGCATCCGCCGCTGTCACTGTCACGATCCTTCATGGCAGAACTGGCCGGTGCTGGAATATGCGGTGATCGACAACATCGTGCCCGACTTTCCGCTCATCAATAAATCTTTCAACCTGAGTTATTCGGGGCATGACCGCTGATGTGGAAAATACTTAAACAGATTGCCAAAACCGGTATCGCCACCGAAACGCCACCCGATTTACAAAAAGTCGGCGCTGGCGAGACGGCGGCGACGCAGCGTATCCACGACGAGATACTGCAAATACTCGGCCGTGCGCTGACTATCCGCGAAGTCGATGCCGGCAGTTGCAATGGGTGCGAACTGGAACTCAATGCCCTCAATAATGTTTACTACAACCTTGAAGGACTGGGTATCAAGTTCGTCGCCAGCCCGCGCCATGCCGACATGCTGCTGGTTACCGGACCGGTGTCACGCAACATGGCGCTGGCATTGCTGCGCACGTTTGAGGCTACACCCGAACCCAAGCTGGTCGTCGCCGTCGGCGATTGCGCGATCAACGGCGGCATCTTCGGTGAAAGCTATGCCACGCTCGGTGGCGTGGCCAAGGTGTTACCCGTTGATCTTGTCATTCCCGGCTGTCCACCGGAACCGATTGAAATTCTGCGGGGTATCCTGACGGCAGTGCACTATCGCCTCGGCGCATGAACCAACAGAGTTTCTGTCATGCGGCGTATGGCGCAATCCGTGCAGGTGGTTGAAGACAGCAGCGACGGCACGGTGGGTGAAGGCCTCGACCTGCCGCCGCACACACTGGTGTACCGGATCGATGGCCCGTTCTTTTTCGGCGTGGCGGAAAAACTGGAGCATACGCTGGACAACATCCTGTCGCATATGCGGCAAATCGTGCTGCGCCTGGACCGCGTGCCCTTCGTGGATGCCACCGGCATGCAGTCGCTGGCCGACATGGCTGATGATTTCCGCCGCCATGGCACGCGGCTGGTGCTCTGCGAAGTACGGCCGAACGTGCTGGAAAAACTCCAGCGCGCCGGTGTGCTGGAAAAAGTCGGGGCGGAGAACGTCTATCCCACGCTGCGCGATTTTGTACAGCATGCGCAAGCCATTTCGTTTGGCCAATCAGCCGTGCCCTTGCCGCACTAAGCGCCGTGTCGCCAGCGCCGACTTTTTGCTTCATGCCAATTGTGTAAGCTTCAAATCGCCTCGCGATAGATGTAACATCGATTCACTTTGCTTATATTCCAAGGAGGATGAACATGAACCTGCTCAATAATGAAACCCGGTATGGATCGCTGTCCATCGGCCTGCACTGGCTGATGTTGCTGTTGATCGTTGTGGCCTATGCCACCATAGAACTGCGCGAGTTTTTTCCCAAAGGCTCTGACCCGCGCGAGGCGCTAAAAATGTGGCACTTCATGATCGGGTTGTCCGTCTTGCTACTGGTGGCCGTGCGCCTGGCGCTGCGCCTGACCAGCCCCACCCCGCGGATTGAGCCGGTGTTGCCGAAGTGGCAGAAAATACTCTCCGACCTCATGCAGGTGCTGCTGTACCTGTTCATGTTTTCCATGCCGATCCTGGGTTGGCTGGTGCTGAGCGGGGAAGGCAAGCCGATCCCGTTTTTCGGCCTGCAATTGCCGGCATTGATTGGCGAGAATAAAGACGCAGCCAGCCTTTATCAGGAAGTACACGAAACCATAGGCACGATCGCCTATTTCCTGGTCGGTTTCCATGCGGCGGCGGCCTTGTTCCATCACTACTTTGTGCGGGATAACACGCTCAAGCGGATGCTGCCTGGGCGCAACTGATCCGTTACGCATAAACCCGCCCCGCATGAATGTCGGGCGGCAGGCCGTTCCCACTACAATGGCGCTCATGGACACCCATAGCGCCTCTGGTCAGGTTTATCTGGATCGCAGCAGCCAGCCCTGCGTGCATATCAGCGGCGACTGGACGCTGGCGCGCTACACCGCGCTGCAAGGTGAGCTGGTTGCGCTCAAAGGCCCGCTTGATGAGAGCATCTCGATAGACATGGCCGCCCTGGGCGAATTGGATACCGCCGGTGCGGCCTTGCTCGCGCAACTGCTGGGTGCGCAACGCTTGAGTGACTGGGCAAAAGCGCAAGAGAGCCTGCCCGCCGCCCGCCGTGCGCTGCTGCAAACCGTGGGCGAGGCCATGCAAAGCTGGGGTGCACCTGCGCCGGTGCGTCAGGAAGGCGCCATCCGCACCTTCCTTTCGAACATTGGGCGCGCGATGGAAAAGGTGGCGCGTCAGCAGTGGGCGCTGTTCGGCTTCATCGGCCTGACGCTGGAAAGCCTGGCGCATGGGCTGCTGCATCCGCGCCGCTGGCGGCTGACGCCGCTGGTTGCGCAGATCGAGGAGACCGGCTGGAATGCCATTCCTATCGTCGCCTTGCTGACTTTCATGGTGGGCGCCGTGGTGGCGTTTTTGGGTTCGACGGTGCTGGCCGGTTTTGGCGCCGGCATCTATACGGTCAATCTGGTGGCGTTTTCCTTCCTGCGTGAATTCGGCGTGTTGCTCACGGCGATCCTGCTGGCTGGCCGCACGGCCAGCGCATTTGCCGCGCAAATCGGTTCGATGCAGGCGAATGAGGAGGTCGATGCGATTCGCATACTCGGGCTGAATCCCGTCGAGTTGCTGGTGTTGCCGCGCGTGCTGGCCATGCTGGTTGCGCTCCCGGCGCTGACTTTGGTGGCCATGTTTTCCGGCTTGCTGGGCGGTGGCCTGGTCTGCGCGCTGACGCTGGATGTCTCGCCGACCATGTTTATCAACATGGTGCAGGAGAATGTCGCCGTGCGGCATTTCCTGGTCGGCATGGCCAAGGCGCCGGTATTCGCCTTTTTGATCGCGGTGATCGGCTGCGCCGAAGGTTTCAAGGTCACGGGCAGCGCGCAATCAGTCGGCGAACATACAACCTCCAGCGTGGTGCAGTCGATTTTCATGGTGATCCTGGTCGATGCGCTGGCGGCGCTGTTTTTCATGAAGGCCGGATGGTGAATGCTCCTGCGCCACAGCTTGCCGAAGCTGACGTGGTGATCCGCGTGCGCGGTGTGTGCAACCGCTTCGGCAAGCAAACCGTGCATGCAGGCCTGGACCTCGACGTGCGGCGTGGCGAGATTCTCGGCGTGGTCGGCGGCTCGGGCACGGGTAAATCAGTCTTGCTGCGCACCATCATTGGCTTGCGCCGCCCGCAGGCTGGCCAGGTGCAGGTCCTGGGCGAGGATTTTCTTGCGCTGTCCGATGCGCAACGCGTGCGCATCGAGCGCCGCTGTGGCGTGTTGTTCCAGAGCGGCGCCTTGTTCTCTTCGCAAACGCTAATGGAGAATGTCGCCATGCCATTGATCGAGCATGCAGGTTTTACGCGCCCGGCGGCGGAGCAACTGGCTGTCGTCAAGCTGGCCCTGGCCGGTTTGTCGGCGGATGCCGCGCATAAATATCCCGCCCAGCTTTCCGGCGGCATGGTCAAGCGCGCGGCGCTGGCGCGGGCCCTGGCGCTGGATCCGGAAATTTTGTTTCTGGACGAACCCACTGCCGGCCTGGATCCGATCAGCGCGGCGGCCTTCGACCAGTTGCTGCTCACCCTGCGCAATGCGCTCGGCCTGACTGTGTTCCTGATCACCCACGATCTGGACACGCTGTACACGATTTGCGGCCGCGTGGCTGTGCTGGCGCAAAAAAAAGTCCTGGTGGTTGGCGGCCTGGATGCAGTGGCCGACACCGATGACGCCTGGGTGCAAGCGTATTTTCACGGGCCGCGCGGGCGTGCGGCGCAACAGGCGGCTGCGCGTGGCCGCCAAGGCCAATAGGGGATAGACCATGGAAACTCGGGCCCATCATGTACTGATCGGTTTATTTACCGTGCTGGCCATCATCGCCGGTTTGGTGTTCGGCTTGTGGCTTTCGCGCTCCAGCCATACGCAGGCTTACCGCAATTATGAAATTGTCTTCAAGGAGTCGGTGACCGGCCTGTCCGAGGGCGCCGCCGTGCGCTACAGCGGCATCAAGGTCGGTTCAGTCACCAGGCTGATGCTCGATCCGCATGACCCGCGCCGGGTCATCGCGCGCGTGCAGCTCAACGCCAATACGCCGGTGCGCACCGATACGCGCGCCAAGCTGGCGATGTCCGGCGTGACGGGCATTGCCACGATCCAGTTGAGCGGTGGCGCGCCCAATTCACCGCCCCTGCAGGCTAAGCCCGGCGAGTTGCCGAGCATCATCGCCGAGCTTTCACCGCTGGCCAGGCTGTTGGCCAGCGGCGAGGACATCATCAGCAACATCAATCAGATGGTGGTCAGCACCAACCGGCTGCTGTCTGACGACAACATGCAGCACATCACGCGCACGCTCGATCACATCGACAAGGCCTCCGGCGTCATTGCCGAGCAGCGGGAGGATATCCGCCTGCTGCTGCGCCAGCTTGCCGAGGCCAGCCGCACCGCCAACGCAGCGCTGCAACAGGCGGAACAACTCATCCGCCAGGCCAATGGCCTGGTGGATACCCAGGGCCGCGCCAGCATGGCTTCGCTGGAGCGGGTTACGGCGAATATCGACCATCTGCTGCAAAACAACCGTCAGTCGCTGGAGAGCGGCATGCAGGGGCTGGGCGAACTGGGGCCGGCGATCCGCGAACTGCGCCAGACGCTGGAATCCATGCGCGCCATCACGCGGCGGCTGAATGAAAATCCATCAGGCTATCTGTTCGGCCGCGACAAGCCCAAGGAGTTTGAACCATGACCATGCGCTACTGCCTCATGCTCGCCACCAGCGTGTTATTGGGCGCCTGCTCAATCATTCCGAAATCAGAAGCGCCGGTCGTGTATCGATTGCCCTCTGCGGCAACGCAAGCAGCGACGAACGCCGTCCCGATGGGAAATTTTTCCTTGCGCATTGCCGCACCGAAAGCGGCAACCACGATTGATAGCACGCGCATCACCGTGCTGCCGGATAGTGACCAGGTGACCGTGTATAAAGGTGTGCGCTGGAGCGAGCGTGCGCCGGTGCTGCTGCGCAACCGCTTGTTTGATGCCTTTCAAGCCGCGGGTGAAGTGGCCGCGCTGAGCCTTGATGACAGCAATATGCAGGCGGATATTGAACTGGCTGGCACGTTGCGTGGATTCCAGAGCGAATACCGCGACGGCCATCCAGTCGTTGTCATCCGCTATGACGCCTTGCTCACCAGCGCCAGTGCGCACCGCATCATCGCCTCGCGGCGCTTTGATGTGCAGACGCCCGCCGATGGCGCAAGCGTAGCGCAAGTTGTGCGCGCCTTTGGTCAGGCCAGTAACCAGCTTGCCGCGCAGGTGGTGTCCTGGGTGCTGGCTAACGCGCCACAGGATGCGCCGCACCCGTAAGCGGCTGATTGGCGGTTGTCCGCCGTATCGCCAGCGCCGTCCGGCTGGATACCGCTGCGCATGACTTTTAAGCCGCCACCAGCGCGGCCTCGGGTGTGAGGATGCGAAACAGGCCGCACAGGCGGTCGCGCCGCGCCAGCTTGAGCAGCGCCTTGTCCGCCGTTACCAGCCATTCGGCCGCACCGTCGCGCGCGGCTTCGAGAAATTTCTGGTCATCCTTGTCCTGGCAACGCGGCAACGCAAGCATCGTTGCGGGCGCAGCGGCGAGATCAATGCGGGCGGCATAGGCGGCATAGGCTTGTTCCTGCGCTTCCTCGCCAAGACCGAACTGCGGGTAGTTCAGCACGCGGCGAAATTCATCCAGGCAGGACGCGCTGCTGATCGCCTGCCATGCCCCGCTCTCGATGTGTCTGCGCAAGGGCGCAAAGCGGCTGTCGGCAAATACGTACAGCGAGAGCAGCACATTCGTGTCCAGCACCACGCGCAAGGGATTGCCGGTCATTTACAGGCGTTGCTTGACATAGCTGCCCGGCGCGTCTTCCAGTACCTTGAGCGGCCCTTTGGTTGGGTCGCGCGCGGGCACTTTGCCGGCATTGCGCGTGGTGATCCATGCCTGCCAGTCAGTCCACCAGGAGCCTTCGTGTTTTTCGGCGGCCGCAAACCAGTCGTCGGCGCTGGAGGGTAGCGAATGTGCTTTGCCTTCCTGCGTCCAGTAGCCATATTTGTTGGCGGCTGGCGGATTGATAATGCCGGCGATGTGCCCCGAGCCGCCAAGCACGAAGCGCACCGGGCCGCTGAACAGCCTGGCGCCGAGATAGACGCCTTTCCAGGGCGCGATGTGGTCGTCGATGGCGGAAATGAAGTAGCTCGGCGTCTTGATTTTCGACAAGTCAATCGGCGTGTCGAGCAGGGTCAGGCCGCCGGGTTCCTTGAGCAGGTTGCGCAGGTACATGTTGCGCAGGTAATAGCTGTGCATCTTGTACGGCATGCGCGTGGAGTCAGAGTTCCAGTAGAGCAGGTCGAAGGGCAGCGATTCCTTGCCCAACAGGTAATTGTTCACCACGAATGACCAGATCAGCTCGTTGGCGCGCAGCATGTTGAAGGCGGTCGCCATTTCCGAGCCTTCCAGATAGCCGCGCTCGGCCATCTTGTGTTCGATGCCGGCAATCTGTTTTTCGTCGATGAACACGCCGAGGTCGCCCGGAATCGAGAAGTCGAGCAGGGTGACGAAAAAAGTCGCGGCGGCGATGCGCGTATCTTTTTTTGCAGCCATGTAGCTTAAAGTGGCGGCCAGCAGCGTGCCGCCCAGGCAATAGCCAACCGCATGGATTTCCTGCTCGCCGGTTTGCCGGGTGATGGCATCAATGGCGGCCAGCGCGCCTTCGGACAAATAGTCCTCGAAATGTTTTTCCGCCATCCGCTCATCCGGATTCACCCAGGAAATCACGAACACCGTGTGCCCCTGTGCGGTCGCCCATTGGATGAAGGAATTGGTGGGTTGCAAATCAAGGATGTAGTACTTGTTGATCCACGGCGGAATGACCAGCAAGGGGCGCTGGTATTGCTGCTTGGTCGCCGGGTTGAACTGGATCAGTTGCATCATCTCGTTCTGGAACACCACCTTGCCCGGCGTGACCGCGATATTCTTGCCCAGCACGAAGGCGTTGGTATCAGTCATCTTGATGCGCAATTGGCCATTACCCGCTTCGAGGTCGCGCAACAGGTTGTTGAGGCCATGTAGCAGGTTCTGCCCGTGGCTTTTCATCGTTTCGCGCACCACGGCGGGATTGGTCAGGGCGAAATTGGAAGGCGAGAGCGCATCGACGAATTGATGGGTGAAAAATTCCACGCGTTTCTTTTCCGCCGCATCGAGACCGTCGACTGCGGCTACCGCCTCGTAAATCGAGCGCGCGGTCAGCAGATAGCTTTGCTTGATGAAGTCGAACAGGAAGTCTTCTTCCCATTGCGCGTCCTTGAACCGGTAGTCGCCTTTTTGCACGGCCGCCACGGCCGGCGGATGCATGCCCATGGTGCGCAACATCATGTTCTGCCACAGCGAAAAATAACTTTCGGCCAGATGTATCTGCGATTGCGCCAGCTGGCATGGATTGGCCAGCATATTGGCGATCGTGTCCATGAAGGCCTGGGTTAGCCCCATGTCGTCGGGGGGAGCCGCCACCCCTTGCGCGGCTTTGCGCTGTATAAATTCCTCAAGCAGCTTGGCGTAACGTTGGGCGATTTCCGCGTAGGTTCTGGCGATACCGTCTGGTGCGGCCAGTGCGGTGCTTTCCATCGAACGTTCAGTTGCAGTCATGGGCGGCCTTTAGCTGATGAAACGAAGCAAAGAATTTTTTTCCACGCGGCGCATGCTGCCGGCATGCACCAGATAGTTGAGATGGGCAATGGCCTCGCCCATGGCGAACATGGTTTGGTGAGCGTCGGTGAATTCACGTTCGAACAACGTGGGAATCAGCTCGGCGGCGCTGGCGGCCTTGCCCTTGCAGGCTTGCAGCAGGATGCCGCAGCGCTCGGCATGGTGGGCGTGCAATTGCGCCACGCGCTCGTGGATGCCGCGGAACGGTCGCCCGTGGGCGGGCAGCACCAGGGTGTCGGCAGGCAGCGGCAGGAAGGTATCGATGGAATCGAGGAACAGCTTGAGCGGGTTGCCATACGGATTGGCGGCCTGCACCGAAATGTTGGTGGAAATGCGCGGCAGCAGCATGTCGCCGGAAATCAGGATGCGCAGCTCGTCGCAATACAGGCTCATGTGTTCCGCCGCATGGCCATAGCCGACTATTGTGCGCCAGGCATGCTGGCCGATCTGCAAAATATCGCCGGCGAACAGTTGCCGGTAATGTTCGGGCGGTGGCGACACGCCTGTCTTGTAGGCATTGCCGCGTTCCTCGAATGCCGCTGCGGCAGCGTCCGGCAGGCCGTGCTGGCGGAAGAAGGCGACCATCCCGGCCACCGAAAACGGTTCGGCGTCCTGGTAAATCATGCGCGCTGTCAGGTAGTCGCCTTGCGACATCCATAGCGGCGCGCCTTTTTCCCGCTCCAGCCAGCCGGCCAGGCCGACGTGGTCCGGGTGCAGGTGGGTGACGATGGCGCGGGTCAGGCGGCGGTCGATGAGAATCTGATCCCAGGCCGCGCGCACTTCCGGCCGCGAAATGCCGGTATCCACGGCGGCATAACCTTCGCCAGCCTCATCTTGGTCTTCGAGCAGCCACAGGTTGATGTGATTCAGCGCGAAGGGCAGCGGCATGCACAGCCATTCGATGCCCGGCGCCACGGTTACCGTGGCGCCGGTTGGGGGCGATGTGTCGTGGAGGTAAGTCAGGGGAGCGTTCACGTAACAAGCCTTTGCGGGTGGGGTGGTAACATTGCGCCGGAAAATTCTGCATGCGCGCCGCTTGCCTGGCGGCGGCATGTTGCTATGCCGCATCTTAGCGGATTTCTGCTTTCCGCTGCGCGCCATCCACCAGCCAATCGCCAGCGGGCGGATCAACAGGAGAACAGGATAAACATGAGCGGACTTGATTACAGCCTGGGTGAAGACATCGATGCGCTGCGCGAAGCGGTGCGCCAGTTCGCGCAAAAAGAAATCGCCCCGCGTGCGGCGCAGGTCGAGCGCGACAACCTGTTCCCTGCCGATCTGTGGCGGCGGCTGGGCGACATGGGTTTGCACGGCCTTAGCGTGGAAGAGGAATACGGCGGCACGCAGATGGGTTATCTGGCGCATATCGTGGCCATTGAGGAGGTCTCGCGCGCTTCGGCGGCCGTTGGCTTGTCGTATGGCGCGCATTCCAACCTGTGCATCAACCAGTTGCAGCGCAACGGCAATGCGGCGCAGAAGAAAAAATACCTGCCCAAACTGGTTTCCGGCGAGCATGTCGGCGCGCTGGCGATGTCCGAGCCTGAGGCCGGATCGGATGTGGTTTCGATGAAATTGCGCGCTGACAAAAAGGGCGACCGCTATGTGCTGAATGGCTCGAAAATGTGGATCACCAACGGCGGCGATGCCGATGTGCTGGTGGTTTACGCGAAGACTGACCCGGCGGCCGGCGCGCATGGCATGACCGCCTTCATCGTCGAAAAAGGCTTTGCCGGTTTCAGCAAGGGTGTGCATCTCGACAAACTGGGCATGCGCGGCTCGAACACCTATCCGC
>JBAQUE010000181.1:0-4101 GCA_049297315.1 Rugosibacter sp. | reverse complement strand
CGGCAGAAAGGGCTGGATTTTTTCTATGACGATTCTGCCGGCGCCTTGCCTTCGGTCGTGCGTGCCGACGCAAACAGATTGCGCCAGATTTTGCTGAACGTGATAGGGAATGCGGTCAAGTTCACCGTACGTGGGCAAGTCACCTTGCGGCTGCGTTATCAAAGGGAGATGGCGTTTTTCGCGATTGAAGATACGGGTCCGGGAATTGCCGCATCTGAATTGGCAACCGTTTTTGAGCCGTTCTCGCGGGGGAGCGCTACCTATATTGGTGCGACAGGAGGGGCCGGTATCGGGCTGACTATCGCGCGCATGCTGACGGATATGATGGGTGGTGAAATAACGGTGGACAGCGAACCGGGCCAGGGAAGCTGTTTTTCCCTGCGGATTTACCTGCCCAGCGTGCATCGGGAGCAGGTTGCAAAAGCAGTTCCGCTGGAGCGTATCGGTTACCTGGGTGAGCGGCGACGGATTCTTGTCGTGGATAACGAGCAAGTTGACCGGCAGCTTTTGGTCAACGTACTTGAGCCCCGAGGTTTCCAGGTGGCCCAGGCCGCGAGTGGACAAGCCTGCCTGGAGCAGCTTGCCGGCTTCAGGCCGCATGTGATTTTCATGGATTTGGCGATGCCTGGTATGGACGGGTGGGAAACCATTCGGCGTATCCGCGAAGAAGGGTTAGGAGACGCCAGCATATGCATACTCTCCGCCAATGCGTTCGAGAAGAATGTGGATGATTTATTTGGTATTTCTGGTGCAGATTTCATTGTCAAGCCATTCCGGGTAGTTGACCTGCTGGACTGGATTGGTACGCAATTGGCGCTGGAGTGGATACATTCCGCAATCCCGGCCGTTGTCGCGGCTGAGCCACTGCCGCCTGCGATTGTGCCCCCGGGGCCAGACCATCTGGCAACATTGCGGGAAATGATCGACCTGGGCTACATGCGCGGCATACGTGAAAAAATTGATGCGATTGAACGGCTGGACCCTGTACATGAAGAGTTCGTGCGCGTGATGCGGGCCCTGGCTGGACGGTTTCAGTTTGAGCCGATGAAAGAAATATTGCGCAAGCATGACCATGGCGCCCATTGACCGGGCAAGCCAGGATGTCGTCCTGATTGTGGATGACGTGCCGGAAAACCTGTCTTTGCTATATGACGCACTGGATGAGGCAGGCTATGCGGTGCTGGTGGCGACGAATGGGGAAAGCGCCTTGCAGCGCGCACGCCAGAGCTTGCCGGACGTCATTCTGCTGGATGCCTTGATGCCCGGCATGGATGGATTCGAAGTGGCCCGGCGCTTGAAAGCGGATGCTGAAACCCATCGCATTCCCATCATCTTCATGACAGGTTTGACCGAAGCGGAGCATGTGGTCGCCGCCTTTGATGCAGGCAGCGCCGACTATGTCACCAAACCTATCCGGCCTACAGAAGTGCTGGCGCGCATTGCCGCCCATGTCCAGGTCGCCCGGCAGACACAGCAGGCGCGCAGCGTGCTCGATGCTTATGGCCAGGCTTGTCTATCCATCCGGCCGTCAGATGGTGCAATGCTCTGGCAAACCCCGCTGGCGCACACCCTGATGTTGAAATATGGCGAGCAGGACGAACGCCAGATGGTCATGCGCATACACGAATGGCTGCAAGTCACGCTGAGCAAGCCTTTCCCATCCGCATCCCTGGAAATCACCGGCAATGAGGGGCGCATGACCTGCACCCTGCATGGGCGTACCGATGAAGGCGAGTGCCTGGTGGTGTTGCGTGAAGAAAGCGATGTCGCCATGACCAGGGCGCTGGCGGATGCATTCCGGCTCACGGTACGCGAAGCGGAAGTGCTTTACTGGCTCATCTATGGCAAGACCAACCGCGACATTGGCGATATCCTGGGCATCAGCCACCGGACAATCAACAAGCACACGGAAAACCTGTTTGAAAAACTCGGCGTTGAAACGCGTACTGCGGCTGCAGCTGTCGCCATGCGGCGCCTGCAACTGCCAACGCAAGCCGCGAGCAAAAAACTCTGAGGCCATGCACACAGGGTTTCAGGAACCCATGCCATCGCCCTATTTTGCGCGCAGGCCGCTCCAGCCTTTTTCCTTCATGCACAGCAGCAAGCCCCTGGTGGCGGATTGGGTTTGGATGTTCGGCCGATGCGCCTCGCCCAGCTTGGCCACACAGGCTTCTGTGTCAGCTTTTAAGCTGTCAGCGCCGCTGCCTGCTTTCCACCATGAACTGACCTTGAATGTATCCAGCATGTCGGGCATTTTTTTCGCGGGCTGGGTGGGTGGCATAGTGCTGGATAAAACATGCTCACCAGGGCTTTTCTTGTTGTCCGGCGCACTGGATGCGTTTTCTATCCTTTGATTACTGGGTATGACTGTGGCCTCTATAACAGGGTCAGCATCTATCGGTTCCATCTTGCTCAGGTTCTGGATGGTCCACCCGTTGTCAGCCATACACTTCTCCAGCGCAACGGGATCCGGGTCTTTCGCCTTGCAGGACTTTTTGGCGTTTTCCAAATCACTTGAATTTGCGCCGCGCTTATAGGCGAACTCGCCGCAAGCACTGACCAGCAAAGCGAGAAAAACCACGCTGCAGCGGCGAAAATAGGTCAGGTTGATTGGCATGTTCATGGCGTGTTGGTGTGGGTCAGGTAACGCTGCCGAAGTTAGCATCAATCTAGTCTCCAGTCATTTGGCGGATCTACGTAAGATGACTTATTCCATTCTCCCCAGGCTCTCGCTAACCTGATTTCAAGCCTCAAAGCTTGAATAGTTTTCGGGTGGCCTAGCGGAATCGGCCACACGATTTTGGAATTTTTAACCCATGGAGAATGGAAATGTCATTTAAATTCAAGAGAAGCCAACTGGCCATGGTCGTTGCCGCTGCCACCATGCTACCGGCCATTAGCGCCCATGCGGGCGGGACGATCACCTTCGGTGAAGACAAGTCGGTGAGCATCGGGTTTGGTATGCGCACCAGTTACAGCAGTGTTGAAAACGGGGCGCCCAACGGCACTTCGCGCTCGAACGACTTTAACCTGGATAGCGCACGTATCTACTTGTCCGGTTCCATCAGCAAAAATATCAAGGGCATGCTCAATACCGAAAAAGACATCGCCGGCGAAGGTTTTCAGGCTATTGATGCCAATGTGCAGATAGAAATCACGCCGGAATTCGCGATTTGGGCGGGGCGCTTCCTCTCCCCAAGCGACCGCGCCAACATGGCCGGTCCTTACTATTCCTTGGGTGGGGGCTATTGGTCTGGCATCGCTTCGCGCTACGGCTATAACGGCGGCTACATCGGGAGAGATGATGGTGTCGCGGCTGTTGGGACATTGCTGGATGGCAAGCTGGCTTATTCTTTCGGTGCGTTTGAAGGCAATACAGCTTTTAAAATTGCTCCGGTTGCTACCATGTTTACGGGTCGAACCGGATCGGACGGCCTGATGTATGCCGGTCGGCTTCAGTACGACTTCTGGGATGCGGAGCCTGGCTACTATGGCACCGGTAACTATCTTGGGTCCAAAGACATTCTGGCCATCGGTATTGCCGGGAGAACGCAAGGCAACGGTGCTTACTCGGCCGTCAAGACGGGTGACTACAAATCCTACAGCATCGATTTCCTGCTGGAAAAGAAAGGTGTCGGACCTGGCGCGATATCCGTTGAAGCGGCTGGTTATGACTATGACACCGATGATGTTTTCCTTAGCGAACAAGGCAAGGCTTACTCGGCAGGTTTAGGTTACATCTTCAGCCAGAAAGTCGGCTGGGGACAATTCCAGCCGTTTGTCCGTTACCAAAAGTTCAACCCTGACACGGATATCGATATCAAAAAATACGATGTAGGCCTCAATTACATCATCGATGGTTACAACACCCAGGTAAGCGGCGTTTATTCGGATACCAAAGTGACCGGCATACCTAATACCAACGCCTTCATGGTCACGCTGCAGGCCCAGTTCTGAACCTTCGCATTGGCCCATTTCATTTTTTATCTATCTGACAACAGGAGTTCACCATGCAAACCCGCCGTAATTTTCTGAAAATGACTTTGCTTTCAAGCCTGATGACGCTGTCCGGTCTCACCAGTCTCTCAGCCTTCGCTGCCG
>JBAQUE010000180.1:0-10681 GCA_049297315.1 Rugosibacter sp. | reverse complement strand
GTGCCCTACTGCATCGACCTGATCGGCGGGCCATATATGGAAACCAACGAGGCAGTAGTCAAGGCCTTCCGGCCAAAGTCGGCACTACGGCCAGCCCATTGAGGAACTGGTCAAAGCCGGCTATTGCTGCGCCGCTGTTCCTTTTTCATCGCATACATCTTGCCATCTGCCTCGCGCAACAGATCATCAATCTGCTTGCCATCACCGCTACCGGTTACCAGCCCCAAAGACAAAGAAATCGGCCAGCCGCGTTTTTCAAATTCATGCTCGGTCGCCGAGAGGATTCTTTTACCCAAAGCCTCACCGGCCGTGGCATCGGTTTCAGGAAACAGTAACGCAAACTCATCCCCGCCAAAGCGCGACACCACGTCGCCTTTACGCGAGTTTTCCCGCAATATGGCGGACAGTTCCTTGAGCGCCTCGTCACCGGCATGATGGCCTTGTTCATCATTCAATGACTTGAACTGGTTGATGTCCATGAAGAGCAGCGAATAGGGCTTGCCCGAACGTGCGCTGCGCGCTTGCTCAATTTCGAACCGCTCGATGAACTCCAGGCGATTGGCCAGATCGGTCAGCGCATCCTTGCGGGAAAACTCCCTTTCCTTCCACAACTTGGCCACCACCCGCCCCAGCACCGTCAGCGTAACGCTACGCGCGAAAGCATTGAGCGCGAACGCGCTCAATGGATAATCCGGATACACTGCCACAACTTCCCCGCCGGTCCACACCACGGCCGCCAGCGTACCAATGATGGCCGGCGTCTGCTTGTCGGAATAACGCACCGCATGAATCGCACCCAAGCGCGCCGCCTGGATGATGGGCAGGCAATAAAAGACATCCAGAGAATAATAGGTATTGGCCGCTAAATAGTTCAAATAAGTAATCAGCAGAATTTCTGCGACAACCAGTATTGGCGTCCAAAATATAAGTTGCGGCTTGGTCATTGCACTATTCAGTCAGTACCTGTTGAACACTATCTGCAATTGCTTGCCCTGGGGTCGAAATTAACCTGATAACAGGCAAGTGAATTCTAGCATCAGGCATCTGAATTCCCGTGTATTCACGCTCTACATGCTGGGCCACCGCCAGATTCATTGCGCTGGCTTTGCAACCACTGTGCGAGCAAGGTTGCCCCCCAGACAACCCCAAAGCCGGTCAAATCGCTGGCCAATGCCCCCAGGCCACCCGCGCAGCGCGCTGACGACAAGTCGACATGCAGCCAAGGACGCTGGCCAGTGAACCGCTGCAGGAACAGCGCTGCCAGAATGTGGTCTGCCCCACCATCCAGCGTGCATTGCTTGACATCGGCTACTCTGGAATCCAGCGCAGCGGCGTAATCCTCATCCATCGGGAAGACACTGACCCGCTCGCCGCTCGCCCGGCCAGATGCCACCGCCAGCGCAGCCAGATCATCTGAACTGGCGAACACGCCGGAATACCGCTCGCCCAGCGCCGCATGCATGGAACCGGTAAGCGTGGCGAAGTCGATCACCAGATCAGGTTTGCCACGCGAAGCCAGGGTCAGCGTATCGGCCAGCACCAGGCGGCCTTCGGCATCGGTATGCACCACTTCTATCGTCGTGCCATCCAGCGCGGTGAGGATGTCGTCCTGCGTATAGGCGGTCGACGAAATATGGTTGTGCGCAATCGCCAGCCAGCAATCAATCGCCACCGGCAACTGCATTTCCGCAGCCGCCAGGGTCAACGCCAGCGCCACGGCCGAGCCATTCATGTCCTTGTGCATACCGGCCATGTAACGTGCGGGCTTGAGATTATGGCCGCCGGTATCGAAGCAGATGCCCTTGCCCACCAGCGCCACGGATTTGGATGCCGCCTTGCCGGACGGCTTATAGGACAAATGCACAATCGCCGCATCCTCATGGTGCGAACCCTGGGCCACGGCGCAGAATGCGCCAGCACCCATTTTCTTCAAGCGCCTGAAACCGTATTCCTCGATAGCCAGCCCCTGCGCTTTTGCCAGGCGGCGAATCCGCTTGCGGTAGGTCGCGGGTGTCAATTCGTTCGGTGCGCTGGCGGTCAGTTGGCGCGCCAGGATATTCGCCCGCGCCAGGGCGATTACCGGCGTCAGGTCATCCTCGGTGAGCGGGCTAAACAACTGGATGGCCGCCAGCGCCACGGCCGGTTTCTTTTTGCGCGCGGGCAGCGGCACGCCATTCACCAGCGCGGTAAACACGACATCACGCGCCATGCCCGCGTCAGTCGCCCAGATGGCCAGCATCTTGGGCGATTCATCCTGCAACAGCATCACCGCCTTGCGCAAGCGCGTCAGTCCCTCGAAGCGCGTGAGTTTTGCGTCGCTCATCAGCAGCGCCAAGCGCCGGCCATCGGACAAGTCCATCGCCAGCGGCGTCCGGGCCAGTTCCGCAGGTTTCATTTCCTTGCGCTTCAATACCGCCAGCCATTGCGCACGCGCCGGCAGTCCGGCCGGCAAAGCGGCATTTTCGGGAATCACGATCAAGGCATGGCTAACGGCGCCCAGCGCAGAAAAATCTTGCGCCGGATGGCTATGGATAGGCGGCAGCGGGGTAATCGAAGTCATGGCGAGGTTCCAGTTAAAATGCGCTTCCGATTATAGGTTCCCCAGCCATGCGCCCTTACCTCGACCTGATGCGCCACGTGCTAGAACATGGCACTGAAAAATCCGACCGCACCGGCACCGGCACGCGCTCGGTATTCGGCTATCAGATGCGCTTTGACCTGGCGGCTGGCTTTCCGCTGCTGACCACCAAGAAACTCCACTTGCGCTCCATCATCCACGAGCTGCTGTGGTTTTTGCAGGGTGAAACGAACATCCGTTACCTCAAGGAAAACGGCGTCTCGATCTGGGACGACTGGGCGGACGAAAATGGCAACCTGGGCCCGGTGTATGGCCATCAATGGCGGCACTGGCCGAATCCTTCCGCCGCAAACCCCGCAGGCGAGATCGACCAGATCACGCAGCTGATAGCCGGCCTGAAAATCAATCCGGATTCGCGCCGCCACATCGTTTCCGCCTGGAACCCGGCGGACATCCCGCAGATGAAGCTGCCGCCCTGCCACGCGCTGTTCCAGTTTTATGTCGCCGACAACAAGCTTTCCTGCCAACTGTATCAACGCAGCGCCGATATTTTTCTGGGCGTGCCGTTCAATATCGCCTCGTATGCGCTGTTCACGTTGATGGTGGCGCAAGTATGCCAACTGCAACCCGGCGAGTTCGTGTGGACGGGCGGCGACTGCCATCTGTACAGCAACCACCTCGAACAAACCAGACTGCAACTGACGCGCGAACCTCGCCCGCTGCCGCGCATGCGGCTGAACCCGGCCATGCAGGATATTTTCGCCTTCCGTTTCGAGGATTTCACGCTGGAAGCGTATGACCCGCATCCGCACATCGCCGCGCCAGTGGCTGTATAACCGCAGCATGTCCGCATGATCCTCGGCGGCGACATTGGCGGCACCAAGGTCTTGCTGGGCCTGGCGGAAAATGGCGTGCTGGTCTCTGCTCGCCGTTATGCCAGCGCCGACTTTTTGAATTTCACCGACCTGCTCGCCGCTTTTTTTAGCGATGCGCAGATCAAGCCATCCCAGGTGCATGGCGGTTGCCTGGCGCTGGCCGGGCCGATTGCCGATGATGGCGGCTCAGCCCGGCTGACCAACCTGCCCTGGCTCATCGACCGCGAAGAGCTCGCGCGCCGCTTTGGCCTGCCGTCCTTGCAACTGGTCAACGATTTTGCCGCCGCAGCGCTTGGCGCGGTTACGGCGAGCGCTGATCAATGCGTGACCCTGCAAGCCGGACAGCCGCTGCCCGATGCACCTCGCCTGGTTGTCGGCGCGGGCACCGGCCTGGGCATGGCGATCGTCTTGCCGCAGGTTTCCCCAAGCCAAGGCTGGCGCATCGTGCCCGGCGAAGGCGGCCATGTCGCCTTCGCCCCCGCCGATGAAGAACAACTCCAGCTATGGCGATTCCTGCATGCGCGCCACGGCCGGGTGATCTGGGAACAGGTTGTCTCGGGACCGGGAATTACTGCCATTCACGAGTGCCTGACAGGTGAAAAGCTGCCAGCGGAGGAAATTTCCCAATCTGCGCTAAGCGCTACCGATAACGCAGCGCACCGTTCGCTGGAACTGTTTCTCGCCGCCTATGGCGCCTTTGCCGGTGACATGGCGTTAGCTTGCCTCGCCCGTGGCGGTATTTTTCTTGCCGGCGGCATTGCCGCCAAGCTACTGCCGTTGCTGCCAGACAGCCGCTTGCTTGCCGCATTCAATGACAAAGCCGGCCATGCCGACATCATGGCGCGCATGCCAATTCATCTGATTACCGATCCGACGCTTGGGCTAAACGGTGCGTTGCGTATGGCACAGCAAAGCTGAACCTGACCACTCAGACCACTCAGCCTTTACTGCATCCCAAACTAAGCCGGCATCAGCACCAGCAACGCCAGCGGCGGCAAGACCAATTCCACTGACGCAGGCAGCCCCATCCAGGGCAGCGGATCAGCGCGCACCCGTCCGCCATTGCCCATGTCGCTGCCACCATATAGCGTCGAGTCGCTGTTCATCCTCTCGACATAATCAGTGGCTTGCGGCACGCCCAGCCGGTAGCCGTAGCGCGGCACTGGCGTAAAGTTGACCACCACGACAACGTGGCTGCCATCACGTGCGCGGCGCAGCCAGCTGAGCACTGACTGGTCGGCATCATGGCAGTCAATCCATTCAAAGCCTTCGCCAGAAAAATCCAGTTCATGCAGCGCCGGGGTGTGCAGATACAAATGATTGAGGTCGCGGGACAACTGCTGCACACCGGCATGCAAGGGATATTGCAGCAGATACCAGGGCAACTCCTCGGCCGCATGCCATTCCCACGACTGACCAATTTCCGCGCCCATGAACAACAGCTTTTTACCGGGTGAAGCTATCTGGTAAGCCAGCAACAAGCGCAGGTTGGCGAAACGCTGCCACTCGTCGCCCGGCATTTTCCCCAGCAGCGAACTCTTGCCGTGCACCACTTCATCGTGGGATAGCGGCAAAACGAAATTCTCGCTGTAGGCATACAGCTGGCCAAAAGTGAGCTGATTGTGGTGATAACGCCGATGCACCGGATCCTGCTGCATGTAGTGCAGCGTATCGTTCATCCAGCCCATGTTCCATTTCATCGAGAAACCCAGGCCGCCCAGCCAGACCGGGCGCGACACCATGGGCCAGGCGGTGGATTCCTCGGCGATGGTCAGCGCGCCGGGAAACTGGCCGTGCACCATCTCATTCAATTCGCGCACAAAGGCAATGGCCTCCAGATTCTCGCGCCCGCCATGCACATTCGGCGTCCACTCGCCAGGCTTGCGCGAGTAGTCAAGGTAGATCATCGAAGCCACGGCATCGACGCGCAAGCCATCAATGTGGAATTCGGACAGCCAGTAATGCGCCGAGGACAGCAAAAAGCTCCTCACCTCGTTGCGCCCGTAATTGAACACGTGCGTGCCCCAATCGGGATGGATTTTCTGGCGCGGGTCTGCGTGTTCAAAAAGCGAGGTGCCATCAAAATGGGCCAGCGCCCAGTCGTCCGCCGGGAAATGCCCGGGCACCCAGTCGAGGATTACGCCGATGTTGGCTTGATGCAGCGCGTCGATCAAAAAGCGCAGATCATCCGCACTGCCAAAACGCGAGGTCGGCGCGAAAAACCCGGTGCATTGATAGCCCCACGACTCATCCAGCGGATGCTCCATCAGCGGCATGAATTCGACATGTGTAAAACCCATGTCCTGCACGTAGGGAACAAGATGCACCGCCAGTTCGCGGTAACTGTAGAAGCGTCCGTCGGGGAGATGCCGTTTCCAGCTTCCAGCATGCAGTTCATACACATTCATCGGCGCATGCAGCCAGTCGCGCGCCGCGCGCGCACGCAGCCACTCGGCATCCCCCCAGACATGTGCGGGTGAGGCCGCGACGCAACAGGCGGTGGCCGGGCGATATTCAAACGCTCGCGCATAAGGATCGGCCTTGAGCAGCACGGCACCACTATCGCGCACGCGGATTTCAAAACGGTACAGCGCGCCTTCCGGCAACTCCGGAATGAACAACTCCCATACACCCGAAACACCCAAGCTCGCCATCGGATGTACGCGCCCGTCCCAAGCATTAAAGCCGCCAACGACGGATACCCGTTCGGCATTCGGCGCCCAGACGCGAAAGCAGACCCCGGCCACGCCCTCTCGCACGTCGGGATTGGCGCCCAGCATCTGCCAGGCTTGGTGCAAACGGCCGGCATTGAACAGGAACAGATCATCCGCCGACGGCTGCGGCGGAAAGGCATATGGGTCGTACTGCTTCACGCCGTCGATACATAACTGCCATGGGCGAGGCAAAGCAAAATCGCCACGCAATTCAAATAAGTCGGTGCTGGTGACACGGCGCAACGGCAGCCGCTGGCCTTCTACATCCAAGACGGAAACCGATTCCGCCGCCGGACGGAAGACGCGCAAACACCAGCCTGCCTTCTCGGCATGCAGACCGAGCATGGCAAACGGGTCATATTCGCGCGCCGCCAGCAGCGCAGAACAGGCAGGATGAGAAATCACGTTGTACAACCCCTCATTGGTATCACGGTGGTATCCCGGCCATGATAACCGTTAATGGCGCTTGAACCTCACAACAAAGAATGGCCGACTATGTTGATGTCATCCGCAGAAGTTCAATGACCTCCCGGTCTTCGACTTGCGGAAAATACTGATAAAACTGGCCCACCGCCTGAAAGTCCACCGGCGTCTCCAGGCAAACTGTTTCATCAGCCATCGGCGCCACCCGCGCCAAAGTATCCGGCGGCGCGACCGGCACGGCGCAAACCAGCCTGGCTGGCTTTTGGGCGCGCAAACCATGCAGCGCGGCGATCATGGTGGAGCCGGTAGCCAGGCCATCATCAATGACGATGACAATGCGTCCGGCAGGGTCAAGCGGTGGGCGTATCGGCGTGTATTGGGCGCGGCGCTTCCTGATGATGTCCATTTGCGCCTGCTTTTCGGACGCAATGTATGCCTCGTCGGCGCCAGCCGACCCGGCATAATCGGCAATATAAGTCCAGCCGCTTTCATCAACCGAGCCTATGGCGAATTCAGGGTTGGACGGGGCGCGCAATTTCCTCACCAGCACCACGTCGAATTCACCATCCAGCTTTTCGGCGATGGTCCTCGCCATCGGTACGGCGCCGCGGGGAATCGCCAGCACCAGCGGATTTTTTCCCCGATAAGCCTTGAGCTTTTGGCTAAGCTGTTCAGCGGCTTCATTGCGATCACGAAACATGACTGAATCCATTCTCAGGAATTTTCCACAAACTGCATCGCTCAATTTTCCGGCCGGACTCGACAAATGGCAAATTGGCGTAATTTCATTCTCATTCGAGTATGGTAGCCTAAAAACATTGCAGTATTTTTCAACGTCAAAGTGGAGGTATGCAATGAAGCCAACTTTAACCCCAGCAAGTCCGCGGAAAAAGGGCGCCAGGAAGTCAGCCGGAGTTCAGGCAAGCGGTGATTTGCCAGCCGTCGATCCCGGCCTGCGTCACCAGATGGTCGCAACCGCCGCCTACTACCGCGCCGAGCGGCGAGGATTTGACGGTGGCGACCCAAGCACCGACTGGTACGAAGCGGAGAAGGAGGTCAGCCAGATGTTGCATGGTTCCGCATGGGATGACGAGGATATTGTGCGGCTGGAGGCGCTACTGACCGAGTGGGATGCCCAGTTTGAAGAACTCAAGGACAAGATGGTCAAGGCAAAAGCCCAAACCCGCGCCGAATACCAGAAGCAATTGCAGGCGATAGCGGACAAGCGGACCGCCATCAGCGGCAAACTCAAAGACCTGCGACGGCATACGGGTGAAGTCTGGGACGATCTTAAAAACACCATTGAGAGCGCCTGGCAAGAAATCCGTCAGGAAACCGATCACATCACGTCACGTTTCATGCAGGAAGAACCCGCTACTGAAAAAGAAAAAAAGAAAGTTAAGTCGGCAAAATAGATTCATCACCGCAACACCATCTCAAAAGGAGAACCGGCATGGCGAATATCACCCGTTTCAATCCATTCACCGATCTTGCCCGTCTTGATCCGTTCGCGGACGTGGGCGATTTGTTCAACGGCTTCACCCTGCGGCCTGTGCTGCGCAATTTTGAGGTCGAACCCCAGCTCAAGCTTGAAGTGTCGGAAGAAGACAAGGCCTACCGGGTCAAGGCGGAAATTCCGGGCGTCAAAAAAGAGGATATTCACGTGACGGTCGACGGCAGGCAGGTCTCCATCAGCGCCGAAGTCAAAAAGGAAACAGAAGAAAAAGAGGGCGAGAAAGTGATTCGCAGCGAACGTTATTATGGCAAGGTTGCGCGCAGTTTCACGCTTGAACAGGAAGTTGATGAAAGCGGCGCGCAGGCCAAATATACGGATGGCATGCTGGAGCTGACGTTGCCCAAAAAATCGGGAACGGTCTCCAAAAAGATCACCGTCGCATAGCGGCGGGATATGTCCCGCCTGCTGCGGCCTCATTTGCTGCGGACGGGGCGCATCAGCAAAACCGGCCTGGCGCAAGCCATACTGGTTGCGATTGAGGGCTGACAGCAGGGTTGTCGCCGCTGACCGAGGAGTTTTCCGTGCCGATAAAACAGGTGGTGTTTCATGACGCTGCGCGCAGCAAGATCGTCAAAGGTGTCAATATCCTGGCGGACGCAGTCAAGGTAACCCTTGGCCCCAGCGGCCGCAACGTCATTCTGGAACGCGCCTATGGGCCGCCACTGGTGGCCAATTCCGGGGTGGTGGTGGCCAGGAGCATCGAGCTTGCGGACAAGTTTGAAAACATGGGCGCGCAGATGTTGCAGGAGGTCGCCAGCAAGACCTCCGCTGTGGCGGGCGACGGCACGACGACCGCCACGGTGCTGGCGCAGGCGATTGTGCAGGAAGGCATGAAATACGTGGCCGCCGGCATGAATCCGATGGACCTCAAGCGTGGTATCGACAAGGCCGTTACCGCCATCGTCGAGGAATTAAGGAAACTCTCCAAACCCTGCACCACGAACAAGGAGATTGCCCAGGTGGGCGCCATTTCCGCCAGTTCCGATTTATCCGTTGGCGAGACCATTGCCCAAGCCATGGCAAAGGTGGGCAGCGATGGCGTCATCACGGTGGAGGATGGCTCCGGCCTGCACAACGAACTGGAAATCGTCGAGGGCATGCAGTTCGAACACGGCTATCTCTCGCCTTATTTCATCACCAGTGCCGACATGCAAACCGCCGTGCTGGAAGACCCGTATATCCTCTTGTGCGACAAGAAAATCTCCAGCATTCATGATCTGCTGCCCGTGCTGGAGAAAATCGCGCAGACCGGCAAGCCGCTGCTGATCATCGCGGAGGATGTCGACGGTGAAGCCTTGGCGACGCTGGTGGTCAACCATTTGCGCGGCATTCTCAAGTGCTGCGCCGTCAAGGCGCCCGGTTTCGGCGACCGCCGCAAGGCGATGCTGGAAGACATTGCGGTGATTACCGGCGGCACGGTCATCACCGAAGCGCTCGGTCTGTCTTTGGAGAAAGCCGGCATCACCGACCTGGGCACGGCAAAACGCATTGAAGCCACGAAAGAAGACACCACCCTTGTCAGCGGCGGCGGAAAGCCCGACGCTATCCACAATCGCATCCAGCAAATCCGCGAGCAGGCCAAAGATAACATCAGCGATTACGACAAGGAAAAGCTGCAAGAGCGCGCCGCCAAACTCGCCGGCGGTGTCGCGCTGATCAAGGTCGGCGCGGCCACCGAAACCGGGATGAAAGAGAAGAAGAGCCGTATCGAGGATGCGCTGCACGCCACCCGCGCGGCGATCCAGGAAGGCATCCTGCCCGGCGGCGGCCTGGCATTGCTGCGCTCGCGCCAGGCGCTCGTAGCGCTCAGCGGCGACAATCACGACCAGGACTGCGGCATCGGGATTGTGCGCCGCGCGCTGGAAGAACCGCTGCGCCAGATTGTCGCCAACACGGGCAGCGACTCCTCGGTCGTGCTCGACAAGGTGCTCGCAGGAACCGGCGATTTCGGCTACAACGCGGCGACTGGCGAGTATGGCGACCTCATTGAGATGGGCATCCTCGACCCGGCCAAGGTAACGCGCTGCGCCTTGCAGAATGCAGCCTCCATCGCCAGCCTCATCCTCACCACCGACGTCATGATCGCCGACCTGCCGCAGGGGGCGGCGGAGCCTGGCGCTGCGGAGGGAATGGGGCTGGAGTGACGACAATTAGCCGGACGCAATGCACGATCACGCATTGACAGCATCGATATAGGGTTCTTTCGTATGCAGTGCTGCAAGTCATCTTGCCGACCTGCCGGTTATAGGGCAGAATTTTTCGTGAGCTTAAGCAAATCGGGAGAAAACCATGCATTTCACCGCCAGCTTTATACCGCCAACACGGGAGAAATCCGGCCATGCCGAGGCGGCGATGCGCATTCTCAAGCGCCTGCTGCGCAACTTTCACAGTTCTGCTGCGTTGCGCCTGTGGAATGACGCCACCCACCATATCGGCCTAGCCCCACCCGCTTTTACCCTGGTGATACGGGATCCTGCCATCCTGCGCAAACTGGTGTTGCGACCCAGTGCGCTGGTGCTCGCCGATGCCTATTTTCGCGGGCTGCTTGATGTTGAGGGTGACTTGTATTCGGTAC
>JBAQUE010000179.1:0-4094 GCA_049297315.1 Rugosibacter sp. | reverse complement strand
CCGTCATCCATGCCACGCCAACTGGCGCAAACCTGGCCATGAAGCCGAATACCATCGGGAAAAATGCAAAGTAGGCAAAAGCCATGCCGATAAAAAACAGCAGGACAGAAGCAATCAGCATCGGCACGGCGAACCGCTTCTCGTGCGCATACAGCCCCGGCGCGACAAAAGCCCATATCTGATACAGCACATAGGGCAGGATCACCAGGAAGGACACCGTCAACGCCACTTTCATCGGCACCAGAAAAACGCCGACGACATCCGTGGCGATCATCGTGCCGCCCGCGGGCAACACATGCAACAGCGGTGCGGCCAACAGGGTATACAGGTCACGCGCGAAAAAGGCCGTGGGTACAAAGACGATCATCAGCGCCACCAGCACGCGGATCAGGCGGTCACGCAGCTCGACCAGATGCGACAGGAAACTTTCCTGATTGTCCGTCATCATGGGCGCTTTATACCGGCATCGGCAATCGGGGGAGAATCTGTTGGTACGGCAGAAACAACCGTTTCAGGCAAGGTTGGCGCATCAGAAAAAATCGGCGCTGGCGGAACGGCGTCTTTCACCTCAGGCGGCGCAATCACATTGCCCACGGAGGTTTCGACTTCATGCATTTCCTGGCGCACAGAGGATTCCACGGAAGCGATGCGCTCCGTAACCTCCTGCTGCATTTTGTGCAACTCGTCGAGTTGCATCTCGCGGCTGATATCCGCTTTCACATCCGCCGCATAACGCCGTACGCGCCCCAACAGGACGCCGGCGGTGCGCGCCACCCTGGGCAGGCGCTCGGGACCAATGACAATCAGGGCCACGACGGCAATGACCATCAGTTCGGAAAAACCGATATCAAACATGGGCTACGTGGAACATGGATTGGCTCGGGAATATGGCAACGGCCGGGCAATGCTGCCGATGCACATACCCAGCGCATCAGGCCGCTGTATTTTTACAGTTTGGTCTGTTCCCGATGCGACTCGACATCAATCGTCTGCCCTGTCACTTGATGCGACGGCGGCACATTGGATACGTCAGGCGTATCCGTCGAACCTTCCTTCATGCCATCCTTGAAACCCTTGACCGCACCACCCAGATCCGCACCGATATTGCGCAGCTTTTTGGTGCCGAACACCAGCATGACGATCACCAGCACAATCAACCAGTGCCAGATGCTTAAGCTTCCCATGATGTCTCTCCTCGTTCCTGGAGCAATTAGTGCTTCAACAGCGGCCCCAACTGGTCTGGGCCACCCAGAACATGCATGTGCAAATGATACACCTCCTGATGCCCTATCCAACCGGTATTGATGATGGTGCGGAACCCGTCATTCAAGCCTTGGCTCCTGGCCAGTTCGCCCGCCTTGGCCAGCATGCGGCCAAGCACTTGCTGATGGCCCATGTCCGCTTCTGCCAGCGAAGCAATATGCTGTTTGGGGATGATCATGAAATGCACGGGCGCGGCAGGATTGATATCATGAAAGGCAAAAATCTCTTCGTCTTCATACACCTTGCGCGAGGGAATCTCGCCGCGAATGATCTTGCAAAAAATGCAGTCGTCCATGTTCAAATACCCCGGCTATTTTTCTCATCAATGCCCGATATGCCCTCGCGGCGGTGCAGTTCGGCAATCACATCATCGACACCTAGGTCAAACTGGGCGAGCAACACCATGCTGTGAAACCACAGGTCAGTCACTTCACGCACCAGATGCAGGCGGTCGCCATCCTTGGCCGCCATGATGGTTTCCCCCGCTTCTTCAATCACTTTCTTGCAGATCGAATCCACGCCCTTGGCATACAAGCCGGCGACGTAAGATGATTCCGGCGCGGCACCCTTGCGCTCTTGCAAGGTCTGTTGCAGGCGGTGCAGCACTTCGCTATCGATCATAAATTTCTCCCGGGTCTTTCAGCACAGGCTCAACCGCCTGCCAAACACCCGCCTCCAGGCGCTGGAAAAAACAACTCCTGCGCCCGGTATGACAGGCAATTCCCGACACTTGCTCCACTTTCAACAGCACGGCATCGTTGTCGCAGTCGAGCCGGATTTCCTTGACCCATTGCACATGGCCGGACTCTTCACCCTTGCGCCACAGCCGGTTGCGCGAGCGTGACCAGTAAATCGCGCGGCCTTCGCTCACCGTCAGCGCCAGCGCCTCGCGGTTCATCCAGGCGAACATCAGGATCTCGCCGCTGGCGGCATCCTGCGCGATGGCCGGCACCAGCCCCTGACTGTCCCACTTTACCGCATCAAGTGCTTCATTCAACGCGGCATTCACAGCCGCACCTCGATGCCTTGCTGCTGCATGTATTCCTTGGCCTGGCGCACCGTGTATTCACCGTAATGGAAAATGCTCGCCGCCAGCACGGCATCGGCGCGCCCGGTGGTCACGCCCTCGGCCAGATGCTGGAGATTGCCCACCCCGCCGCTGGCGATCACCGGAATATCCACCGCATCGGCGACCTGGCGCGTCAGTGGCAAATCAAAACCGGCCTTGGTGCCGTCGCGGTCCATGCTGGTGAGCAGGATTTCACCCGCGCCCAGCGCCGCTACATGCCGCGCCCAGTCAACCGCGTCCAGCCCGGTATTCTTGCGCCCACCATGCGTAAACACCTGCCATTGGCCGGGGCCGGTCTGCTTGGCATCTATCGCCACCACAATGCACTGCGAGCCCACCTTGGCCGCGACATCGGCCACCAGCTGCGGATTGGTCACCACCGCGGTATTCATGCTGACTTTATCCGCACCGGCATTCAGCAGCCGGCGCACGTCCGCCACCGCGCGCACACCGCCGCCGACGGTGAGCGGGATGAACACCTGCGAGGCCACCGCTTCGATGATCGACAAGATGATGTCGCGCTCATCCGAGCTGGCCGTGATGTCCAGAAAAGTGATTTCGTCCGCGCCCTGCTCGTCATAGCGCCGCGCGATTTCCACCGGATCGCCGGCGTCGCGCAATGCGACAAAATTGACACCCTTGACCACCCGGCCGGCGTTGACGTCAAGGCAGGGAATAATCCGTTTGGCCAGCATGGCAGGCAATCTTCAGCGGCCGGACAGCTTGTCTGCCTCGGCCTGGGCCTTGCTGAAATCCAGCGTGCCTTCGTAAATCGCCCGGCCGGTAATGGCGCCGACGATGCCTTCGCTTTGCACCGCGCACAGCGCTGTAATGTCTTCCACACTGGCCAGGCCACCGCTGGCGATCACCGGGATACGCAACGCCTGGGCCAACTTGACGGTGGCCTCGATATTGACGCCGGAGAGCATGCCATCGCGCCCGATGTCAGTGTAGATCACGCCTTCAACGCCATAGTCTTCAAACTTTTTCGCCAGGTCGATCACGTCGTGGCCGGTCAGCTTGGACCAGCCATCCACCGCCACCTTGCCATCTTTCGCATCCAGCCCGACGATGATGTGGCCGGGGAAAGCACCGCAGGCATCGTGCAGGAACCCGGGGTTCTTCACCGCCGCCGTGCCGATGATGACGTAGCTGACGCCATCATCAAGACAGCGCTCAATCGTATCCAGGTCGCGGATGCCGCCACCCAGTTGCACGGGAATCTCGTTGCCGACTTCGGCAAGAATCGCCTTGATCGCGGCTTCGTTCTTCGGCTTGCCGGCGAACGCGCCATTCAGGTCAACCAGATGCAAACGCCGCGCGCCTTGCGTGATCCAGTGGCGGGCCATGGCCGCCGGGTCTTCGGAGAATACGGTGGCATCTTCCATGGCGCCTTGTTTCAGGCGCACACAGTGGCCGTCTTTCAAGTCAATTGCGGGTATCAGCAGCATAGAGAATTAGGGGAGAAAAAAGTCAGGCGGTGGAAATTAGGCGGCGAACAGGCCAATCAGGGATTCCAGTGCATAAAATTTTCCAGCAGGCGCAAACCTGCCTGGGCGCTTTTTTCCGGGTGGAATTGGACAGCGAAGATATTATCGCGGGCGATGGCGCTGGTAAAGGGGATGCCGTAATCCGTTGTGCCCGCGATGCACTGCGCATCGGTGGGCTCGACGTAATAACTATGCACGAAATAAAACCGCGTGTTGTCTTCAATGCCCTGCCACAGCGGATGCTGCCGGGCCTGATGCACCTGGTTCCAGCC
>JBAQUE010000178.1:0-8650 GCA_049297315.1 Rugosibacter sp. | reverse complement strand
TTGAGGGTGTTATCGCTGCCTTGCTGACCAGCGTGATGATCCTGCTGTTCTTGGGCAGTTGGCGATCAACCATTATTATCGCGGTGTCAATCCCGCTTTCCGTTCTCGGCGCGATCATTGGCTTGTCGGTCACCGGTGAAACGCTGAATATCATGACGCTAGGTGGCCTGGCGCTGGCCGTGGGCATTCTGGTCGATGACGCCACGGTGACCATAGAAAATATCAACTGGCATCTCGAGCAGGGCAAGGAGGTTGAACCGGCGATCATGGACGGCGCGCGGCAGATCGTCACTCCGGCATTCGTTTCTCTGCTGTGTATCTGCATTGTGTTCGTGCCGATGTTCTTTCTTGAAGGCATTGCGCGATTTCTGTTCGTGCCCATGGCGCTGGCGGTGATCTTCGCCATGATCAGTTCCTTCATCCTGTCGCGCACGCTGGTGCCGACCATGGCGAAGTATCTGTTGCGCCCGCACGCGCCGCATACGGATGAGCATGGCACGAACGTCGCCTTGTCTCCCTCGCGCAATCCGCTGGTGCGGTTCCAGCGCCGGTTTGAGACGCGCTTCGAGCGGTTCCGCGCCGGCTATCGCGAGTTGCTCGAACTCATGCTCAAGAATCGGTGCAGTTTTGTCATCGGGTTTTTGCTGTTTGTGCTGGCCTCATTCGCGCTGACGCCGATGCTTGGCCGCAACTTCTTCCCCAGCGTCGATGCCGGACAGATATTGATGCATGTCCGTGCGCCGGTCGGCACGCGGATTGAAGAAACCACGACCCGCTTTGCTGACGTCGAGGCGGCCATCCGGCGCACCATCCCGTCCAATGAGGTCGCCACGATAGTGGACAATATCGGCATGCCGGACATCCTTGGCCTGATGTATGACACGAACGGCGCCATGGGGGTGCAGGATGGCGACATAAAGATTGCCTTGACTCCCGAACACAAGCCCACTGCCGATTATGTCAGGCGGTTGCGCGGACAGTTGCCGCATGAGTTTCCGGACATGACATTTTCTTTCCCGCCGGCCGATATCGTCAGCCAGATTCTCAACTTTGGCGCGCCATCGCCGATCGACCTGCAGATCCGCGGCAACAATCTGGCGGCCAATTTCGAGTATGCCAATCTGTTGCTGAACAAGATCCGCCGTATTCCCGGCATTGCCGACGTGCGCATCCAGCAGTCGAACAAGAGCCCGGTATTCCAGGTTAATCTGGACAGGACGCGGGCCCAGGCCGTAGGGATTACTGCACGCGACGTCACCAACAGCATGGTCGTCAATCTGGCCGGCAGTAGCCAGGTGGCGCCGACGTTCTGGTTGAACCCGGTGAATGGCGTGTCTTACCCTATCGTCATGCAAACCCCGGAATATCGGCTGGATTCGCTTTCCTCATTGGCGAACATTCCGGTAGGGGGGGCGAGCACCGCGGTATCGCAGACTCTCGGCGGCCTGGCCACGATAGAGCGTGCGACAAGCAATGCGGTAGTCACCCAATATGACTTGCAATCCATGGTGCAAATCAATGCCAGTACGCAGGATCGTGATCTGGGCGCCGTGGCCAGTGATATCCGGCGCATCATTGCCGAGACGGAAAAACAGGCGCCCAAGGGCGCCACGGTGGCGCTGATGGGCCAGGCGCGGACGATGGACAGCGCATTTTCCAGCCTGCTGTACGGCCTGCTCGGCGCCATCGTGCTGATCTACTTTATTATCGTGATCAACTTCCAGTCCTGGCTTGACCCGTTCGTCATCATCACCGCGTTGCCTGCGGCATTGGCCGGGATTGTCTGGATGCTGTTCGCCACCCATACGACATTGTCGGTGCCTGCATTGACCGGCGCGATCATGTGCATGGGTGTGGCGACGGCGAATAGCGTGCTGGTCATCAGCTTCGCGCGCGAACGTCTTGATGCGCTTGGCGATGCCACCGCCGCGGCGCTTGAGGCCGGTTTCGTGCGTTTCCGTCCGGTTTTGATGACGGCCCTGGCGATGATCATTGGCATGGCGCCCATGGCGCTTGGCCTCGGTGAAGGCGGCGAACAGAACGCGCCACTGGGCCGTGCGGTGATCGGCGGCCTGATTTTTGCCACCATCGCCACGCTGATTTTTGTACCTGTTGTGTTCAGTATTGTGCATGCGCGGCATGGCAAGCCAGCCATGCCTCCTGCTACCGGAGAATCCCATGTCGTCTGATGCCCCTGTGTTATCCCGCCGTGGCCTGCGTCTTGCGGCCATCGTGCTGCTGCTCATCATGCTGGTCGTGGTGGTTACGGGCATTGTCACACGCATATTCGACAAACGTCATTTGCGCGAATGGACGGACGCCCAGGCCATACCCACGGTGGTGGTCAATCTGCCCGGCGCAGGAAAAGATGTGGTCACGCTCGACTTGCCGGGACGTCTTGAGGCCTATGCTCGTGCGCCTATTTATGCACGGGTCAGTGGTTATCTGAAAAGCTGGAAAGCGGACATTGGCGCATCAGTAAAAAGTGGACAGTTGCTCGCCGAAATCGAAACACCAGACCTTGATCAGCAATTGCTCCAGGCGAAGGCTGACCTGGTCAGTGCAGAATCCGCCGCCAGCCTGTCGGCGACGACGGCGAAACGCTGGCAGGCCATGCTGGGTTCTGACTCGGTATCGCGCCAGGAAGTGGATGAAAAAACCGGTGACCTGACCAACAAGCAGGCCATGGTCAAGGCAGCGCAGGCCAATGTGGATCGCTATCAGGCGATGAAAGGTTTTACGCGCATCGTCGCCCCGTTTGATGGCAAGGTCACGGCGCGGTCGACGGATGTCGGCGCCTTGATCAATGCGGGCAGCGGTGTCGGACCGGAACTGTTTGTTATCTCTGATACGCGAAAATTGCGTGTCTATGTGAATGTCCCGCAAAACTACGCGCCGGGCATCAAGCCGGGCGGCAAGGCCAGGGTCAGCGTGCCGGAATACCCTGGCAAATTTTTTCCGGCCACCGTCGAATCTTCCGCCCAGGCCATCAATGCCGCGTCGGGATCGATGCTGGTGCAACTGGTGGTGGATAACGCTGCCGGTGAATTGCTGCCCGGTGGCTATGCGGTGATCAGTTTTGATTTGGCGAATGAGAAACCTGCGTTGAGCATTCCGAGCAGCGCGCTGGTTTTCGACAAGTCCGGCCTGCATGTAGCGACGGTGGACAAGGCCGACAAGATTGTGTTGAAGTCCGTCACGATTGCGCGTGACTTGGGCAAGCTGATCGAAATTGGTTCAGGCCTGACTGCCGAAGACCGGGTGGTCGAAAGCCCGCCCGATGGCGTTGTGGATGGACAGCTCGTGCACGTCGCAGTGCCGGAAGCTGCATCCTCTGCGACGAAAGCCGCGCCGGAGAAAGCGGCTGAAGGCAAGAACAATGGCAAGTAATAAATCCGGCATGCGACAGCCGTTGCCCGCGTGGTCACTGCGGCCGCTGTTGGCATTGCTGTCCCTGTTCCTCGGCGGCTGTTCTTTTGCACCGCCCCTCTCGGTGCCGGAGATTTCCCCGGCCGTCGGGGAATTCAAGGAAGAAAAGTTGTGGGTGCCCGCGCAACCCGCCGACCGGTTGCCGCGCGATGCCTGGTGGACCTTGTATGGCGATGCGGAACTGGATGCCTTGCAAAAGCGCCTGATCGCCAACAGCCCTGATCTTGCCGCCGCACTCGCCCGCTATCAGCAGGCGGTGGCCTATAACGCACAAATCCGCTCGGCGCTTTTCCCGACGGTTGATGGCGTGGCCGATGCGCAACGCATTCGCCAATCGGAGAAAAAGCCCTTGCGTGTGCTGGGCCCCAACTCACCTGATCTCTACAATAATTTTTCGCTGGGCGTAGCGGCGAATTACGAACTGGATTTGTGGGGCCGTGTGCGTAACCAGGTCGCATCCGCCACGGCCAGCGAGCAGGCGGCGCAGGCCGATCTCGAATCGGCGCGGTTGAGCCTGCAGGCGCAGCTTGCCGACTATTACCTCAACCTGCGCGGGCTGGATCAGGAAAACAGCCTGCTCAACGATACCGTGACCGCCTATGCCAAGGCGCTGGAGATGACCCGCGCGCGGCACGCTGGCGGCCTGGCCTCAGGCCTGGATGTCGCGCGTGCGCAGACCCAGTACGATGCGGCGCGCTCGCAGGCCAGCCAGACGCTGGCGGCGCGCGCATTGATCGAACATGCGATTGCCGCATTGGTCGGCGAACCGGCCTCCACATTCGCCATCGCCCCGCAGCGGGCCGAGATCACATTGCCGAATGTTCCCGCCGGCATGCCGTCCACCCTGCTGCAACGCCGCCCCGACATTGCCGCTGCACAGCGCCGCATCGAGGCCGCCAATGCCCAGATCGGCGTGGCGCGTGCGGCTTATTTCCCATCGATCATGCTGGGCGCATTATTTGGCTACCAGTCCAGCGATTCCGGGGACTTCATCAACGCGCCCAACCGGTATTGGTCCATCGGGCCGTCGCTGGTGCTCAGCCTGTTTGATGCAGGCCGTCGCCAGGCCGAGGTATCGCGCAGCGAAGCCGCACTCGACGAGTTGGGGGCAAGTTACCGCAGCGTGGCGCTGGGCGCCTTCCAGCAGGTCGAAGACAATCTGGCCCTGCTCAAGCATTACCACACCGCGCTCGAAGCCGAACAGTCCGCAGCAGCGGCGGCGCAACAATCGCTGGACTTCGCCACCAGCCGTTATCGCGACGGGGGCAGCAGTTATCTTGAAGTGGTGAGCGCGCAAACTGCCGCATTGCAAGCGCAACGCAGCGCACTGGACATCAACACCCGCCAGTTGCGCGCCAGCGTGCAGTTGATCCGTGCGTTGGGCGGCGGCTGGTCTGCGGCGGCAGGCGAGAGTACGGGCGTCGCCAGTACATCATGCGCCGAAAAGACCTGCCCATCGTCGCCTTGATTCACGTCGTCAATACCTATTCGCCGTCTTGCCAGCGCCGACTTATACACAGCGCACCAATCGATGTGCTGGATAGAATGACGGCATGAACTTCACCGCCCTCAAATCCCGTCTCGACCTTTACGAAAAGCTGATGCGGCTGGACAAGCCGATCGGCACGTTGCTGTTGTTATGGCCAACCCTGTGGGCCTTGTGGATCGCCACCGGTGGCCGGCCGCACTGGATGCTGGTGTGGATTTTCGTGCTGGGTACGCTGCTGATGCGCTCGGCCGGTTGCGTGATCAACGACTGGGCGGATCGTGATTTCGATCCGCATGTCAAACGCACCAAAGACCGCCCGCTGGCCACGCGGGCGGTTACCCCGCGTGAGGCGCTGCTGCTGGCCGTTGTGCTCACCTTCTGCGCCGGGCTGCTGATCCTGCCGATTTTGCAGGATGTCTGGCATCTGGCGGTGATCGCCGTATTTCTGGCTGCGAGCTACCCATTCACCAAGCGCTTTCTTGCCCTGCCGCAAGCCTATCTCGGCGTGGCATTCGGTTTTGGCATACCGATGGCTTTTGCCGCAGCTACTGGTCGCGTGGGCGCCATCGGCTGGACGCTGCTTGCCGCGAATGTATTCTGGGCGCTGGCCTATGACACCGAATATGCGATGGTGGATCGCGATGACGATCTCAAGCTCGGCCTGCGCACGGCGGCGATTACGTTTGGCCGTTATGATGTCACCGCTGTGATGGTCTGCTACGGCGCAACATTAGGCATTCTTGCCGGCATTGGCCGCTATCTGCATTATGGGCCGGCGTATTATCTGGGACTGTTGGCTGCCGCAGGCCTGGCGATTTATCACTACCTATTGATCCGCGACCGCTCGCGCACAGGCTGCTTCAAGGCATTCCGCCACAACAACTGGTTCGGTGCCGTAATTTTTGTTGGCATCGTCGCAGAATTGAACCTGCGGAATATGCTGTTTTGATTATTTTCATAAAAACAAAGTTATTTATTTGACTGGAAGTGCAGACTGGTCCAGAAGGGAGAAAAACATGAAACGTGCCGACCTCTTGGTACTTCCCCTGCTGCTTGCCGCCTGCGGAGGTCCCGATAGCTACGCGGAACGGGAAGATTTTCATGCTGATCCAAGCCATCGCCGGGATTTCAGCGTGGCTGCGGCACCCCTCTGCGCGGCAGCCCGGCAGGTTCTGTTGGGGGATGGTTATGTGGTGGCGACTGCCGATGGCAAGGATATTGCCGGCAGCAAGGAGTTCCGCATCGAGGACAAGGAGCATGCCCTGCTGCGCATCTATGCCAGTTGTGCGGACCGTCCTGCTGGCTCTACCCTGTTTGTCACCGCCACAGAAGAGCGCTTCGACGTGAAGACCACTCGCCAGAGCACGTCCGTCGGCGTCCCTCTGGTGGCGCCCATTACCTTCAGCAGCAAGACCGAAAGTGATAGTCAGGTAAAGACCCAGGGACAAACAGTGGAGGAACGGGGTTTTTACGAACGTTTTTACCGGGCTGTGCAGCGGGAGTTGTCGCGCTAAATTGAGCAATCCTATTGCAGGGAACTTTTGAATCTGGTTCTGGATCAATGTGTTATCGGCAAATCATCCGCGATGTGGATGCCACCTTTTGAGATATATCATGTACAAGCCAAGTTATTTTTTGCTAGCCTGTTTTTGGATTGTTTCCGCAACGGCAGCGGATGTTTCATCAGTGACAGAACCTGAAGCTTCGGCAGTGGCTATCAGCAATGCGCCCGATAGCAAGCAACTGGAGACTGATTTGCAGCAATTGACCTGGAAACAGTTCAAGTCGGTGGTTGAGGCGGTGCCTAAATTGAAAGCTGATGTGGACGCCTATGGCGAGTTCGGCTGGCAATATGTCCAGATGAACTACAAGACCTATAAATGGAAGAAAAGCATCGACAGGCTGGATGATGGGCAGAAGCATCAATTGGCAGGACTGATCCGGAACGTCCTGCAGGCGCAATAAGCTCTGCCATTGCACCGTTCCACCAACGCCGACTTTTATCGACAGGACTATTCTAAGTCAGCGGCGCGCAACGTAGCGGAGTCGTCTGGCAATGGACTTTTGCATCCATAGGGACGTGTTCAAACATTTTTGGACAAGACTCTTGCATACTTCGGCCAGAAATTATTTCTCGAATGTCTGTAAATCATGGATTACACTTCGCCGATGCTTGAAATTCGCAAAAGCGATACCTATGAGCAGTGGTTCCGCAAGCTGAAGGATAGACAGGCGCAAGCCCGCATCAATGCCAGGATTCTCCGCATCGAGGAATCCGGCCACTTCGGCGACATCAAGCCAGTGCGCGCAGGGGTAAGCGAGATGCGGATCGACCATGGGCCCGGCTATCGCACTATTTCATGCAGCGCGGTTCGGTGCTGGTAGTGTTGCTGGCCGGTGGCGACAAGCGTACGCAGGATGTCGACATCAAGGCGGCGATCAGGATTGCCAAGGACTGGAAGGACTGAAATGACCGAGAAATTCACCCGTTGGGATGCGGCGGACTACCTTGAAACTACAGAAGACATGGCGCTTTACCTCGATGCCTGCCTGGAAGAAGACCCCGGCGACGGCAGCCTGATCCGCGCCGCGCTGAATGACATCGCACGGGCGCGCGGCATGACGCAGCTTGCCCGCGATACCGGCATTACCCGCGAAGGCCTTTACCGTGCGCTCTCCTCATCCGGCAACCCCGAGCTTTCGACTGTGCTGAAGGTTATCCGCGCCCTTGGCATCACGCTGCATGCCGCCCCGGCAGCGCCTGCCAAGCCACGTCGATCACGCAAGAAGGCGGCCGAAGAACTGACGGCGGCCTGACATGGGAAGTATGCGGCGTGGACAGGCCAAGAAGAAAAGCGGTCGCAAATGCAAGGGTGACCACGCGCAGGTTGGCGAGCAGGTCAATCTGTTTTGAAAAGAATGCTTACTCTGACCCCGATGCTTAATTCATAGCTGCTGGCAGTATCCCCGGCGATACTGGTAACTGGCTGGTCTCTCTGCAGTCAAGGCGAGGTATGTTATGCTGAATAATCTAAAGACCATAAATAGACGAGAGGAGAAAACGATGAAAAATCCAATCGCCGTAGTTGTAGTGACGGCTATAGCATTCGTGTCCGGTACTGCTTTCGCTGACGCCGGACTGGAGCTGGCAAAGGAGAAGCAGTGCTTGAGTTGCCATGCGGTGGACAAAACGCTGTTTGCGCCATCTTTTCGGGATATAGCAAAGAAATACAAGAAGGCATCAGCGGGTATGGAGGGGGCGCTTATTACTCAAATCATAAGCGGCACTGCTACATCTGGCGGCTATCACTGGGGCACCATGAAAATGCCGCCGTCCAATGGCCCGCGTCCTGCTGTAAGTATTATTGAAGCAAATGAGTTACTGGACTGGATTCTGAGTCAGAAGTAGCCAGTTCGTCCGTATAAATCGAATGTCCAGGATCGCGCCCTCGATTACTCTCCCGTCAAAATACTTTCTTTGCGGGAATGATCGATCCTGGAGTCATTTGATGCATCAGATTTTCTTTTGACGGTTCCCCGAATAATTGCCTGGGATTTGCAAATCTTCGGGGTCAGCGTCCCCATTCTTTTTGCATTTCCTCGCCGTTCCACCAGCGCCGACTTTTATCGACAGGACTATTCTAAGCCAGCGCTAAGCCAGCGGCAATTCGCTCTGTGCCGCCACTGGGTACTCTGTGGCGCGACTTGCACTGAGCCCACCCACACGCACAC
>JBAQUE010000177.1:0-7916 GCA_049297315.1 Rugosibacter sp. | reverse complement strand
GGGAAACTCCCGGCTGAGTATCACGTCGCCTGCTGTTGCGGCATGCACCGTGGAAAAGTGATAAGTCTCAATGAAGGCGTCGAGACAGACCTTCCAGTTGGCATGCATTACCGTCGTAAATTTGCCGACCCGTTCAAATTTCTGGAAGAAATTGCCGTAGCCGGTATAAATCTCCTCGCCCAGATATTCGCGCAGGGTTTGCTCCGGTTGCGGGTCGACGTTGATGAAGATGAAGCCTTCCCAGATATCACAAGCCACTTCGGTCAGGCCATTGTCGGCTTTGACCAAGCCGGGAAAGCCAGACTCCTCCGGCAAGGCGAGCAATCTGCCATCCAAGCCGAAGGCCCAGCTATGGAAGCGGCATTTGAAAGTGTTGGTATTGCCGACAACTTCATAGGCCACGCGGTTGCCACGGTGGGAGCAGTGGTTGTGGAAGGCGCGGATACGCTTGTCGCGCCCGCGTGCAACGATGATCGAGGTATCGCATACCTCCAGTTCCTGCACAAAGTAATCACCGACGTTGGGTATCCGCTTTTCCGTGCCAACCCGTAGCCAGCTTTTCTTGAAAATGCGCTCTTTTTCCAAGGCGTAATACTCTGGTGTGTAAAACTCGCCGATTGGCAACAAACCATTACCTGGCTCACTGGTCAGTACACGGTTTTCCGGTGCGTTCATTTTGACCTCCCTCCTTGCGTTAATTTTGAAAAGTCAATGCGATCCAACTTGTCTTGACTGGTTGATAGGTTGAGCGCTCAAAACCTCACACTATCCTTAACCCCATCTGCTGGTTGACTATTACGGATCAAGACAGGACTCGCATTGACCTAGGTCAACGGAACTCATTTCTGCCGTTATGAGAATGGCGACGCCTCGGATTTGAGGTCTCCAAACTAGCTGCTGGAATTTGCCATTGGCATATCTCGCCGTCTTGCCAGCGCCGCTAAGTAACGGGCTCAGACTTTTCGCAATCATTTTTTAAAACGGCGATGCGGGCAGCGCGCATTGGAAAAGGCGTGCAGGGCATATCGTCCTGCACGCCTTATTTCTTGCTCCTCACCAGGATATCCAGTAACGGAGCACGATGCTTATTTAGCGTTAACCCACTGTTCAACAGCCCAATACTGATGGCGAATAGGCAACTCAAAATCCCCAGGAAAAATCGTCTTCAATGCGCCTGAATCAAGCCCACGCTGACAACCCTCCATCGTCGACAAATCCTCATACAGCAAGTCACGCAATGAAATCGCCGTGTATGCCTGGGCAAGCTTTTGGCCGACAGAGTCAGCGCGTGTCTGATAGATATTAACCTCCCAGAATGTCTCGTTTTCACTGACTGGGAAAAAGTTATAGGTAAACATGAACCCAATGCCTACATCCACGAAAAAGTTCGGGAAGCACACATTGATGTCAAACCACCAGTTTTCATCTTTGCTGGGATTGACGCCAGTCGGCACCGACCCCTCCTTGCCTGGCGTGATCGAACCACCATACTTATGGGCTAACGCTTCAGCGGGCGCGACCTTGTGTTTGCTGATATCCGCCCACACGGAAAGCGAACGGTGTGGGCCGTAAGCGCGGAAAGAACTTGGTATAAAAACCTCCGGATCGTTTGCCAGATCCTGGACGCTTTCGGCATGCACAATACCGACATGGTAAGCCTCCTGGAAAGCGTCGACATAAACCTTCCAGTTGCACTTCAGACCAACGTCATAGCGTCCGACGAGATCGAAATCTTCAAAGGGAACCACCTCCATCTGCTTTCCCCAACCACCGAGAAACTCAATTAATGAAGTTTCCGGCTTCTCTTGCGCATTAATAAAGATGAAGCCCCGCCATATCTCAGTGGTAATCGGAGGTAGCCCATACTTGCTTCGGTCCAGCCCGGGGAACTGCTCTTCGCTTGGTACAGTCTTCAGGCTGCCGTCCAAGCCAAAGGCCCAGCCATGGAAAGCGCAAACAAATGCGCTACGCGCATTGCCCGAACCCTTAGCCACCAGATTGCCTCGGTGGGTACATACATTGTGGAAAGCACGCACTACCCCATCACGGCCGTGCACTATTAATACTGACGAATCAAGAAAGTCCAGTTCACGCACCATGTAGTCACCCGGGTTGGGGATATGCGAGCTTACGCGACCGACATTAATCCACGCCTTCTTGAAAATCTTTTCTTTTTCTTTCTTGAAATATTCTGGCGAGACATAAGGCTCGACAGGTATCGGACCTGTTCCCATTTCAGGAATCTGGGTCATCATTTTTGTTTCATGGTAACTGGCTGGTGCGTTCATTCAAGCATCTCCTCATAATTTAGGACTTAACTGATCCACGTCACTGATGCAAAGAGCAAAACATCTATACCAAAGACCATACAGTGCATGGGATCGCCGGGTACAAGGAGCAATTCGGCTGCAAAGAAATAAGACACTATCCCCTCCGTACCAGTTTCAATATTACGGATCAGGGAAGTACCCGTATTGACCTAAATCAATGGGATTTATTTTTTGAATGAATTTTTTTGAAACTAACCGGATAGTAGGTTCTACTAAGAAAAAAGGCATGCAAGGCGGATACGCCTTACATGCCTCGTAGTCGGTACTGACTAATAAATTACATGAAAACCTTCATGCGGGTTGGATCAAAACCGCGGATCCCCGCACGCTTGAAGCATTCAACGGCACAGGTCACTTCCATGAAACCCAGCGCCAGGTTCATCAGGTTGTCCTCCTTTTCAGGCAACTCGCCGAGTTTGAAGCCGTTCAGGTACTGGATGATGTCTTCCATGCGCGGCAACATTGTGTTGTACAAATCAGTCAGCTCCTCGAATGTGCTGTTCAGGCGCGTATGATGCCGGGCTGCCTCGGTGGGCAGAATCCATTTGTCGGTGAATCGGCCAAGATCGGCAAATTTTTCAGGTAGTGGTTTGCTCATGATTTTTCCTTTACGTAGTTTCGTCTGTGGGCTTATACCGCTTATTTACCATTAACCCACTGCTCGACAGCCCAGTACTGATGACGAATGGGAAGCTCGAAATTGCCCGGAAGAATCGTCTTCATGACGCCAGAATCCAGTCCGCGCTGGCAGCCTTCCATCGTCGACAAATCTTCATACAGCAAGTCGCGCAGGGAGTTGGACGTGAATGCCTGGGCAATCTTTTGTCCTACGCTGGTGGCTTTGATCTGGTAGCTGTTGATTTCCCAGTAGGTCTCGTTTTCGCTGACCGGATAGAAGTTGTAAGTCAGCATCCAGCCGGTACCCACGTCAATGAAGAAGTTGGGGAAGCAGACATTGATGTCGAACCACCAGTTGTCATCGTTGCTCGGGTTGGCGCTGGTCGCCTTGAGTTTTTCATCCTTGCCCGGGGTGATTGCACCACCGTACTTCCAGGCCAGCCCTTCAGCCGGTGACGGCTTGTGCTCGGGATTCGCCCAGACTGAGAGTGAGCGGTGGGGGCCATAGGCGCGGAATGAATTCAGGACAAAGGTTTCCGGATTGGCGGCCAGATCAGGGATGCTCTCGGCATGCACCAGACCCACGTGATACGCCTCCTGGAATGCGTCGATATACACCTTCCAGTTGCACTTCAAGCGAGCGGCGTAACGACCAATATGTTCATAATCTGCAAACGGTACGCCCTCCATCTGTTTACCCCAGCCGCCGAGGAATTCCACCAGCGGGGTGTCCGGCTTTTCTTGCGCGTTGATGAAAATCCATCCGTTCCAGACTTCGGTGGTGATTGGCTTCAAGCCATACTGCGCACGGTCCAGGCCAGGGAACTGCTCTTCGCTGGGCACGTTCTTCAGTACACCGTCTAGACCAAAGGCCCAGCCGTGGAAGCCGCAGACAAAAGCCGAACGGGCATTGCCTGAACCGCTGGCGACGGAATTGCCACGGTGCGTACACACGTTATAGAAACCACGCACCAAACCATCACGGCCATGAACCAAAAGGATGGGGGCGTTGAGAATTTCCAACTCGTGCACGATGTAATCGCCCGGGTTGGGGATGTGTGCGCTCACACGGCCCATGTTGATCCAGGCCTTCTTGAAAATCTTTTCTTTTTCCTTCTGGAAATACGCTGGCGAGATGTAAGGCTCGACGGGTATCGGACCAGTTCCCATTTCGGGAATCTGGGTCATGATCTTCATCTCATGCGTGCTGCTTGGTGCGTTCATTTTGGTCTCCTGTGTAGTTGTGAAGCAAATCTCATTTTACAACATCTTGACTTAAGTCAATAGTCTTGTTTTTTATGGCTTACCACACCTCTACAGGTACTTTACTTGCTTCATGGCGTCTTACTAGCGCCGACTTTTTTAGGCTGAATGCTGTGGCAAAAAACACCCAGAAGCATAGCCTGCAATAAAAAAGGTGTGCATGGCGGATCCGCCATGCACACCTTCTAGCTGATTACTGACAGCTATTGCATTACTATTACTACATATAAACCTTCATGCGGCTGGGATCGAATCCGCGGATACCCGCCCGCTTGAAGCATTCAACGGCACAAGTGACTTCCATGAAACCCAGGGCAAGCTTCATCAGGTTGTCTTCTTTTTCAGGCAACTCGCCAAGCTTGAAGCCGTTCAGGTATTCAATAATGCCTTCCATGCGCGGCAACATCGTGTTGTACAAGTCCGTCAATTCCTCAAATGTGCTACTCAGGCGCGTGTTGTGCCGGGCAGCTTCGGTGGGCAGTATCCATTTGTCGGTAAACCGGCCAAGATCGGCAAATTGGGCAGGTAGTGATTTGCTCATGATTTTTCCTTTGTCTTTATGAAAATTTCGTTGATGGTTTATGGACTTATTTGTTGCTTATTTACCATTGACCCACTGTTCGACAGCCCAGTACTGGTGACGGATGGGAATCTCGAAATTGCCCGGGATAATCGTCTTCAGCACACCCGAGTCCAAGCCACGCTGGCAGCCTTCCATCGTCGACAAATCTTCATACAGCAAGTCGCGCAGCGAGTTCGAGGTATAGGACTGGGCAATCTTCTGCCCTACGCTGGTGGCGCGCAACTGATAGCTGTTGATCTCCCAGTAGGTCTCGTTTTCGCTGACCGGGTAGAAGTTGTAAGTCAGCATCCAGCCCGTACCCACGTCAATGAAGAAGTTGGGGAAGCAGACGTTGATATCGAACCACCAGCTCTCGTCATTGCTCGGATTCACACTGTTGGATTTCAGCTTCTCATCCTTGCCTGGAGTAATCGCGCCACCATACTTCCAGGCCAGCGTTTCTGCCGGTGAAGGCTTGTGATTAGGGTCTGCCCAAACCGAGAGTGAGCGGTGGGGGCCGTAAGTACGGAACGAATTCAGCACGAAGGTTTCCGGATTGGCCGCCAGGTCGGGAATACTTTCAGCATGGACGATACCCACGTGATAAGCTTCCTGGAAAGCATCCAGATAAACCTTCCAGTTGCATTTCAGTTGGGTGGCATAACGGCCGATGTGCTCGTAATCCTCAAAATTCACGCCTTCCATCTGCTTGCCCCAGCCGCCGAGGAATTCCACCAGCGAGGTGTCGGGTTTTTCCTGCATGTTGATGAAAATCCACCCGTGCCACACTTCGGCGTTGATCTTGGGCAAGCCATACTTGCTGCGATCCAGGCCGGGGAACTGCTCTTCGCTGGGCACGGTCTTCAGTGCGCCATCCAGGCCAAAGGCCCAGCCGTGGAACGCGCAGACAAAGGCACTGCGCGCATTACCCGAATCCTTGGTGACCAGATTGCCCCGGTGGGTACAGACGTTGTGGAAGGCGCGGACAACGCCGTCGCGGCCATGCACCAGCAGGATTGAGGCATTGAAAACCGCCAAGTCACGGACCATGTAGTCGCCCGGATTGGGGATGTGGGCATCCACGCGGCCAACATTGATCCAGGCCTTCTTGAAAATCTTCTCTTTTTCCTTCTTGAAATATTCTGGCGAGATGTAAGGCTCGATGGGTATCGGACCTGTTCCCATTGCGGGGAGTTGGGTCATGATCTTCATCTCGTGCATGCTGCTTGGGGCATTCATTTCAGTCTCCTTTGGTAATTGATAATCTTGATAGCCAAATTAATGCAAACGGCAAATCAGGGGGTTAAAACCATGTCCTCAAAAGTCAGGACACCAGGCTCGTCCGGCGCATTGAACAATTCAACGGCAACGGCGATGCACATGAAAGCCTTGGCCAGTCGCATCAGGTTCAGTTCTTGCGGTGGCAGGGCTTTTTCATCCGCAGGAAAATCCTTCATGTAGGTCATGATGGCATCCATGCGCGGGCTGACGGCGTTATAAAACGCCTGCAGATCAGGCATGCTGCTGGCCACGCGGGCACGCAGGCGCTCCTTGGTGGTTGGCAATGCATATCTCAAGTGGCTGGCCAGATCCGCGAATGGCGCAGGCAATAAATTGTTGTTGCTCATTTGTCTATCTCCTTTATTTAAGTTGTGGGCGGCTTACCAACCGCTACCCACTTGCTCGGCAACGTTGCGATAACCCGAGCGGATCATGACTTCGTTTTCGCCAAGCACCTGGTAGTGCCTTGATCCGGCATTCAGGTTGCTCTGCACCCACGCCAGGTTCTGCAGGTCTTCGCGGATCACATCGCGCAGGAAGTTGCGGTTGTATTCAATGGCGATTTCTTCCGCGCCATTTTGCGGCGCCTTCATGTGCACTTCCATTTCCCACAGTGTCTTGTCATGACCAAGTGGCCAGTAGTTCTGCGTCACCCAGAAACCACCCAACGGCTGGATATTGGCCATCGGGAAGACCACCAGGATGTCGGTCAGCCAACCTTCCAGGTTCTCGGGGTTGATCTGTGGCGGATTGACCGCTTTTTTCGTGCCTTCACCGCCCAGCACCGCGCCGCCACTGTATTTGGCGCACAGCATTTCAGCCAGATTGGGCTTGTGCTCGTTATTGGAAAGTGCGGACACAATCCGATGCCGCCCGAATTCGCGGAAGGCGCCCACACGGCCATTCGGGAATTCACGGCTGACCACCACATTGCTGGCCGATGCCAAATGGACAGTGGAGAAATGGTAAGTTTCGATGAACGCATCGAGACACACTTTCCAGTTGGCCTGCATCACTACCGCAAACTTGGCGACCTGGGTGAATTGCGAAAAGAAACCGTTGTAGCCGTTATAGATTTCCTCGCCCAGATACTCGCGCAAATTTTGCGCCGGCTGCGGATCGATATTGATGAAAATGAAACCCTCCCATGTATCGCAGGCCACTTCGGGGAGACCATGGTCGGCTTTGACCAGACCTGGGAACAGATGCTCGTCAGGCAGCGCCATCAAGCGGCCATCCAGACCAAAAGCCCAGCTATGAAAGCGGCAGCGGAAGGTGGTCAGATTGCCTGATGGCTCATACGCCACCCGGTTGCTGCGGTGGGTACAGTTGTTGTGGAACGCACGGATTTTCTTGTCGCGGCCGCGGACGACAATGATCGAGGTGTCGCAGACTTCCAGTTCCATGACGAAGTAATCGCCAACATTGGGAATCTGCGCCTCGTTGCCAATGCGCAACCAGCATTTTTTGAAGATGCGCTCTTTTTCGAGCTTATGGTATTCAGGCGAAAAAAAATCCGTCATTGGCATCAGGCCATTGCCCGGCTCGCTGGTCAAGACACGACTTTCTGGTGCATTCATTTTTTGATCTCCTTCTTTATTCGTTGGTTAAAAACAATTCCTCCCGGTACTGCCTGTACAAACCGGGGCTGAACTCCTGGACCAAATCTTTCTGTCCTTATGCGCAGTTCACCCTGTGGCGAACTATTACAGTTCAGGACAGGGCGCACGTTGACTTGAGTCAACAGAATTCATCTTTCGCGTTGGGAAGCCATGTTTTTCTCTGTGCCCGGCAAAGATGGACAAACCCGCCGTGATGCCAGCGCCGACTTTTGCTGACGCCATTGCGGCGCACCAAAGAAC
>JBAQUE010000176.1:0-7963 GCA_049297315.1 Rugosibacter sp. | reverse complement strand
CCATTGCCAATGTCTTGTCGGCAATCTCGCCGGGTACCAATCCGCTGCCGGTGCTGCGCCGGGAGCTTGAGGGCGTCTCGGTGAGCCGCTGCGACGCCGAAGACATGAGCGGTGAAACGCCTTACCGCAGCTTGCCGTCATTCGACGTATTTTTGGTCGATGCGGCCAGCCATTGCCGGCGGCTGGTGGCCGACCCGCTGGAAGCATCGGGTGTCATTGTCTCGGCGAGGAGTTCTTCTTAGGAGCCTGCGATGGAAGAACAGCATAACGATGATGACGAATGGATCCGCCTTACCGAGCCCGATATCAGCGGAGGCGAAATGCATGCCGTGTTGACCGCATTGCGCACGTCGCGGATTTCGATGGGGCCGGAGGTGGAAAAATTCGAGGCGGCGTTTGCCGAATATGTCGGTCGCACTTATGCCGTTGCCGTTGCCAGCGGCACGGCCGGCCTGCTGGTGGCGTTGAAGGCGCTGGGCATCGGCCCGGGTGACGAGGTCATCGCCTCGCCTTATTCCTGGCACCAGATCGCCCACGCCATCGTGCTGTGCGGAGCCACGCCCGTTTTTGCCGACATGGATTACTGGTCCGGTACGCTGTTGCCATCCAAAGTGGCAGAGAAAATCACCCCGCACACCAAAGCCATCATGGCGGGCAACACCAACGGCCATCCGGCACCCTGGCAGGGCTTGCGTGAGCTCGCCGTGGCGCACAATCTGGCACTGATAGAAGACTCCACCGAGGCTATTGGCTCCATTTATCAGGGGCGCATGGTGGGTGGCTTCGGTGATATTTCGATATTCGATTTTTCGCAACCCTCGGCGTTGGTGTGTGGCGAAGGCGGCATGGTCCTCACCGACGATCCGGCCCTGGCCAGCGAGTTGCGTTATCTGCGCAGCCACAGCCTTGACGATCGCCTTTCGGTTTCAGTCGGCAGCCGTGTGCCCTGGCAGGCCAATATGAGCGACCTGGCCGCCGCATTGGGTCTCGCGCAACTGGATCGGATTGATGAAATCCTCGCCAAGCGCAAGCAGGTCGAGGCTAATTATCTCAATCACATCCAGTCCTTCGAAGGCATCAAGCCGCCCTATCTGGGGCCGGAGGTGGATGAGGTGCACTGGTTCCTTTACATCGTCCATCTCGGCACGCGCTTTACCCGCAGCAGTCGCAACCAGATCATCGAAGACATGGCGCAGGAAAAAGTCGAAGTTGCGGCTTACTGCAATCCTATCCATGTGCAGTATTTCTATACGCAACTCGGTTACGCCAGGGGTGATTTCTTCGTCACCGAAAAAATCTCCGACCGTTCGCTGGCGCTGCCCTTTTACGGCAGCCTCAGGGATGACGAAATTGAGTTCATCGTTGCCACCGCCAAGGACTCGTCGATCAATGTTGGCGCCGGCGCCGCTATTTATTGACCGAATCTCCGTATTTAACTGTAATCAATCAGCAACTCACAGAGGATCAAAAAATGAGTGCAAGCCTACCTGACGATATCACTACCGGTTTAACCACGGGCACCCTGATTCCCTATCTTGGGCCGGGCATGTTATCGCTGGTTGCAGGCGGTTCACCGGTACCCGCCACGCCAGAGGCGCTGGCGGCCATACTGACCAGCAAGGTGACCGTGCCGCACAAGATTCGCAACCGGCTCACCCAGGCCGCGCAGTTCATCGAGAACTTCAAGCACCGCAAGTCGGTGGTCGCCTTCATGAGCGAAGCATATCAGCCTGCCGTGACGCCTGCGGCCTTGCATCGCTACATTGCCGCATTGCCCACCCTGCCGCTGGTAGTGGATGCCTGGTATGACAATACCACGGCAGCCGCATTGATGGAGCGTGCCAACTGGGGCCAGGTACAGGGACTTTCCCAGTCCGAACATTTTGGTGACTGGATCGGCTATTACGATAGCGAGGGCAACACATCCAGCGAAGAAGCCGCGGCAGGCTGGGGCACATTGCTCTACAAACCCATCGGCGGCATAGCGCCGGCAAAAAACTACCTCGTTTCCGATTCCGATTACGTCGAGGTATTGACCGAGATCGATATCCAGACGCCGATTCCTCCCCGCGTCAAGGACTTGCGTATTGGGCGGGGCTTTTTATTCCTTGGCTGCCGTTTCAACGACCAGTTGCAACGCACTTTCGCGCGGCAGATCATGAAGCGCTCATCAGACAAGCACTGGGCCGTACTCCCCGGCGAGTTGAGCCGCAATGAAAGCCGCTTTCTCGAGGAGCAAAACATTACCCGCATCGATATGTCGCTGGCCGATTTTGAAACGGCCCTCATCCACCAGAAACTTGCCGCAGCTGCTTAGTTTTTTACTTACTTACCATCAGGAGAATATTTCATGCCTACCGTTACCATGCAGCCATCCGGAAAAACCTATGAAGCTGCCGTCGGCAGCACCATCCTTGCCGCCATCATGGCCGCCGGGGAATCCATTCCCCACAAATGCGAAGGCAAGGGCGAATGCGGCTCCTGCCACATTTTTGTGCAGGAAGGCCGCAAGACCATTTCCAAAATCCAGCGTGTTGAAAATGAAAAGCTCGACACCATTCCAGGCGTCGGCTCCAAGTCGCGCCTGGCCTGCCAGGCTTTGCTTGGTGAAGAAAACATCACCGTCGAACTGCTGGGCTTTGGCTCGGGGATGTAATTCGCGGATGCATGTAACAGGGATACTGGTCAATGCACCGCCTAGAATTCTCCATTTAAGGAGACGACCATGATCATCGGCTGCCCCAAAGAAATCAAGAACCACGAGTATCGGGTCGGGCTTATTCCGGCCGGCGCCCAGGCGCTGGTGCAGGCAGGCCATACGGTGCTGGTGGAAACGCAGGCCGGGGCCCGCGTCGGTTATTCCGATGCGAGCTATCAGGTGATCGGCGCCAGTATCGTCGACAGTGCGGCAACGCTTTATCGTCGTGCTGACCTGGTGATCAAGGTCAAGGAATTGCAAGACATCGAGTTCCCGTTGCTGCACGCGGGGCAGATTTTGTTCGGCTACCACCACTTTGCTCCTGCACCGCGGCTGGCGCAGGCCATGCTCAACGCGGGTGTTTCCTGCATTGCCTATGAAATGGTCACCGATGCGCTGGGCCACCTGCCTTTGCTCACGCCGATGTCGCAGATTGCCGGCCGCCTTGCGCCACAGGTGGGCGCGTGGGCATTGCAAATGGCCAACGGCGGCAGCGGCGTATTGCTGGGCGGCGTGCCCGGTGTGGCGCCCGCCAAGGTCACCGTGATCGGCGCCGGCAATGTGGGCATCCATGCCGCGCAGATTGCCGTGGGCATGGGCGCTGATGTCACGATACTCAACGACACCACAGCACCGCTGGAAGCGCTGGACCGAATTTATCAGGGGCGCATCAAGACCGTGGTCAGCAATGCGATGCTGCTGGCCAGGCATGTTGCCGAAGCCGATCTGGTCATCGGTGCCGCGCTGGTGCCGGGGCGGCTTGCGCCCAAGCTGATTTCGCGTGAGTTGCTGGGTGAAATGCGCCCGGGCAGCGTGCTGGTCGACGTCAGCATCGATCAGGGCGGAACAGCGGAGACATCGCACCCGACATCGCATGACGATCCTGTTTATATCGTCGATGGCGTGGTGCATTACTGCGTGAGCAACATGCCTGCGGCCGTATCGCGCACGGCAACCCTGGCCTTGACACAGGCCACGCTGCCCTATGCGCTGATGCTCGCCAACCTTGGCCTGGCAAACGCGCTGGCCAAGGATGCCGGCCTTGCCCGAGGTTTGCAGATTCATGCGGGAGAGATCACCGACGCAGGCCTGGCGCGTGATATTGGCGGCCAGATCGCTGCGTCAAGCAAGTAGTTAACAGATTAGTTTGCCCGTAGCGCCCCGATCCATAACTGAAAGGATATGCCAAATGGAAAACACAGAAGTCACTACGGAAACTGCGACGGAAGTTGCAGCACCAGCCAGCAGCGATGTCATCATCCACGCCAGCTTCGCCCCCGACGGTACTTGTCTCGCCATTGGCGAGAGTCCGGCATGGGCCAGCCCGCAACAATGGTTCAGCCTGCTGAGCAAGCACACGTTCAATAGCTACAAGGTACTGAGCGGCGGTCGTGGCCTGTTTGTGATCAAACGCCAGCGGCTGGAAGAGTTGAAGTCGATGCAGTAATGAATGCACCTGGTTACGCCACATCGCATCCCAATTCGCTGTTCGACTACCCGACGGTCGAGCAGACCGTCGGCAACACGCCGCTGGTGCGCCTGCAACGCATCCCCGGTACACTCGGCGCGGCGCGGGGCAATGTCATCCTCGGCAAACTGGAAGGCGACAACCCGGCCGGCTCAGTCAAGGACAGGCCCGCGCTATCGATGATCACGCGAGCTGAAGCGCGTGGTGACATCCAGCCGGGTGATACGCTGATCGAGGCCACCAGCGGCAATACCGGCATCGCGCTGGCCATGGTGGCGGCCATGAAAGGCTATCGCATGATCCTGATCATGCCCGACAACCTGAGCCTGGAACGGCGCCAGAGCATGACAGCCTATGGCGCCGAGCTAATCCTGACCCCCGCCAAAAAAGGTGGCATGGAATACGCTCGCGACCTTGCGCTCAACATGCAAAACGAAGGCAAGGGCAAGGTGCTTGACCAGTTCGCCAACCCGGACAACCCGCTCGCGCATTATGAAAACACCGGCCCGGAAATCTGGCGCGACACCGGTGGACGCATCACCCACTTCGTCAGCGCCATGGGCACGACCGGCACCATCATGGGCGTCTCGCGTTTTCTAAAGGAACAGAACCCAGCCATCCGCATCATTGGCTGCCAGCCCGAGGAAGGTTCGCAGATTCCCGGCATCCGTAAATGGGCGCCCGCCTACCTGCCAAAAATTTTCAACAGCGCCCAAGTTGATCAAGTCGAATCCGTCAGCCAGCAGGATGCGGAAACCATGTGTCGCCGCATGGCGGCCGAGGAGGGCATCTGCTGCGGCATTTCTTCCGGCGGCGCATTGCAGGTTGCGCTACGCATCGCGGCGGAAACCGACAACGTCACGATCGTTTTTATCGTCTGCGACCGCGGCGACCGCTATCTATCGACTGGGATATTTTCTTGACCAGGAGGCAACATGCCACTCTATGACTACCATTGCACTGCGTGCAATAAAACATTCGAACTGCTGGTCAGGGCCAGCACCATACCGACTTGTCCAAGCTGTGGCGGCCAGCACTTGGAAAAGCAGGTCTCGGCGCCTGTCGCACCGGGCCTGTCCGCCGGCATCATCGCGCGTGCGCGCAAGAAGGCTGCAAGGGAAGGGCACTTCAGCAACTACAAGCCATCGGAACGGCCACGCGGCTGACAATTTTTTAATCTTTGTTTTGAACACAGGAGTTGATCATGGACGGATGGTTGATACAGGTAACATCGGGTAACCCGGCAGAGGGCGCGCAGCAGGTAGACCTCTACGCAGCGTGGGACCCGTCGGATGACGATGCCGTGATGCTGGTCATCAAGAATCTGGGGCTGACGGACGAGCACGTTGTCTCGACTGTCACCGATCTGCCGACTGAAACCCTGGCGGCGCATGGGCTAGCGCCCGGGCAGGTCGCGCCTTATCAGGAAGGCCTGTAGCCTGTTCTGGATTTTTTAGCACACGACAAATTGATAACAGCGCATTGCCTTCTAACCGGCCGATATCCTGGCGTGCCGGTTAGAATGGCTTTGCGCATTTTTTTCGACCTCCCACGAGCAATCAAGCTGGAACTTCACTATGACGGCCAACCCCAACACCCCCATTTCCGCAACCCTGATTCCGGGCGACGGCATCGGCCCGGAAATCACCGAAGCCACCCTGGCCGTGCTCGATGCGCTCGGCGCGCCTTTCGTCTGGGATCAACAAGTCGCTGGTGCGGCGAGCGTCACCGCCTGCGGCGACCCGCTGCCCCAGGCCTGCCTGGACAGCATCCACCGCACCCACCTGGCATTGAAGGGGCCGCTGGAAACCCCGGTCGGCGGCGGCTACCGTTCATCCAACGTGCGCCTGCGCGAAGAGTTCAAGCTCTACGCCAACCTGCGCCCGGCGCAAACCATCATCCCCGGCGGGCGCTTTGACAACATCGACCTGGTGATGGTGCGCGAAAACAACGAAGGCCTCTACATGGGCTATGAGCACTTCATCCCGATCGACGGCGACCCGCATGCCGTCGGCATGTCCACCGGAATCAACACCCGTCAGGGCTGCCGCCGCATCTGCCACTTTGCCTTCGACTACGCCATCCGCAAGGGGCGCAAGAAAGTGACCGTGGTGCATAAAGCCAACATCATGAAAGCCCTGACCGGCATCTTTCTTGAAACCGCGCGCGAGATTCACGCCGAGCATTATCAGGACAAGATCGCCATGGAAGAAATCATTGTCGACGCCTGCGCCATGAAGCTGGTCATGAACCCGTGGCAATTTGACGTACTGGTCACCACCAATTTGTTCGGCGACATTCTGTCAGACGAGATCGCCGGCCTCGTCGGCGGCCTGGGCATGGCGCCCGGCGCCAACATCGGCGAGCACGCGGCAATCTTTGAAGCCGTGCACGGCTCCGCCCCCGACATCGCCGGCAAAGGCATCGCCAACCCCACCGCCCTGCTGCTCGCCGCCGCGATGATGCTCGACCATGTCAAACGCGCCGACCTGGGCGACCGCCTGCGTAAGGCGATTGATGAAACGTTGAACATCGACAACGTGCGCACGGGTGATTTGGGCGGAAAAGCAAACACGCGCGAATTCACCGCGGCGCTGGTGAAGCGGGTCAAGGCGGGGGTGTGAGCTGGTTGTGTAACCACCAAGCCGATGTTGCAAAAAGTCGGCGCTGGCGGGACGGCGGAAAGGATGTTCTTAAGCACTTCTTTGTTTGGAGCGATTGGCTGGTTTTCAGCTATAACCGCCTTTAATCCTATGTGGTAAAAAGTTTACGACGCTTACTTGAACATCCTCAGCGAAGGCGGCGAGGCGCTATGACCTGTACAACCCATGCCGCGCCGTCTCGCCAGCGCGCCCCGGAGAAAGCGCCCTTGGGGTGTTGGCTTTTCGGGCAAGCCTGCATTTGCGGCGTGCCGTTGTCGGCGCGGCGGGCGATGAGTACGATTCCGGCGGGACCAGCGATGCCGCTACAGCGCGGACAATCGCCGCGTCGGGTGCCAGCATCCCCCGCACGATCTCAGCGGCTTCCCTGATGCTGATAAGCGACTCGCGATAGCGCAAATGCCTGCCGCCGGCTTGCCGGATCCTGGCGATAGAACAACACCAGTTGCGCATACACCGCCGGGAACTGCTGGCGCAGCTTGTGCGGATTGGCGAAAAAGTTTTCACTCGCCACGGCGAAGAATTCTGCCGGGGCGGTTGCGCCATAAGCATTCATGGCGGGATGATGATGGTGCTCTCCTGGATGCGCCACTTGCTGCTGCAGGTGGGCAAAAGCTTCACTAAATGCCGTTGTCCAGTGTGTCCTCACCATGCCGGCGTGCAGGGGTGGCATGCCATTGGCGTTGCCGTTGAGCATGTCCAGCTTGTGGGCAAATTCATGCACCACCACATTGTGGCCGGGATGGGTTGCCGTCAGGTCAGCGGCGACATCATCCCAGGAGAGGATCACCGGTCCCCGCGACCAGGATTCGCCACTCAATACCTGCTCCTGATGCGAGACCAGCCCGATGGCGCCTGCCGTGACCGTCGTGTCTCTCGCCACCCGAAAAGCGCCCGGGTAAATCACCACTTCAACCCACCCGTCGTAACAATCCAGCCCCAGCCGCAAAATCAGCAGGCAAGCCTGAGCCGCCACGCTCACCGCCATTTCCGGGGAGACGGTCAAGCCCTGCACGCCGATGAGCTCCTTGCGGTGCAGAAACAAGGTGGCCAGTTCCCGCAGGTGGGCCCTTTCCACAGCGCTCAGGCCGCTGAAGATAGCCGCTTCGTGCATCAACTTGTCCCACACCTCACGGG
>JBAQUE010000175.1:0-3050 GCA_049297315.1 Rugosibacter sp. | reverse complement strand
CCCCAATCTGGCGACAGGCAAACCCTGGGGAGGCGATTTTCCCGTCGTTACCGTCGAAGACTGGGTAGCAACGCAAGCGCGGCTGGCCGACCGTCTCGGCATCGATGCCTGGGCGGCGGTCATTGGCGGCAGCCTGGGTGGTATGCAGGCCTTGCAATGGACGCTGAGCTTTCCCGAGCGGGTGCGACACAGCCTGGTGATTGCATCTTCCGCCAAACTCTCCGCCGAAAATATTGCCTTCAACGATGTCGCGCGCCAGGCTATCCTGAGCGACCCGGATTTTCACGGCGGTGATTATTACGCGCATGACGTGCGTCCGTTGCGCGGCCTGCGCCTGGCGCGCATGCTCGGCCACATCACCTACTTGTCTGACGACCAGATGGCCGAAAAATTCGGCCGCCGCCAGCGTCCCGGCGCGGGGAGCTACAGCTTCGATGTCGAATTCGAGATTGAATCCTACCTGCGCCATCAGGGCGATAAGTTCGCCGGCCTGTTCGATGCCAACACTTATCTGCGCATGACCAAGGCGCTGGATTATTTTGACCCGGCCCTGGCATATGGCGGCAACCTGGCCGCGGCGCTGGCGCGCGCGCGGGCAAGTTTTTTGGTGATTTCTTTCACCACCGACTGGCGTTTCAGTTCAGTCCGTTCGCGCGAAATCGTACATGCGCTGGTGCATAACGGGCAGGCCGTGGCGTATGCCGAAATCGACAGCCCGTACGGCCACGACTCCTTCCTCATGGAGGATGCGCAATATCACGCCGTGGTGGCCGCCTATCTGCAACGGATAACCTTGTGACCGGCAGACGCCCCATGACACACGCGCCCGAACGCGCTGATTTTGACTTGATCGCCATCTGGGTAAAGCCTGGCCAGCGGGTGCTCGATCTCGGCTGCGGTGACGGGTCGTTGCTCAAGCGCCTGATCGAGGAGCGGGGCGCGCATGGTTATGGCATCGAATTTGAAGATGCCGGCGTGCTGGCGGCGATTGCGAATGGCATCAATGTCATCCAGGGCGACCTTGAACAAGGCCTGGCCGGATTTGACGATGGCACGTTCAACCATGTGGTGCTGTCGCGCACATTGCAAACCGTGCGCCATACCGAGCGCCTGCTGGCCGAAATGCTGCGTGTGGGCAAAGAAGCCGTGGTCAGCTTCCCCAACTTCGCCTACTGGAAGAACCGCAAAGCGGTGCTGAATGGCCGTATGCCGGTTTCCGAAGACCTGCCTTATGAATGGTTTGACACGCCCAACCTGCGGTTTTTCACGCTGCTTGATTTCGAGTCGCTGTGCGCCAGAATGCAGCTCGTCATCCGCGAGCGGCAAGTGCTCGATGAAGCCGGCCGGCTGGTTGCCACCCGGCCTAACCTGTTAGGCAGTCTTGCCGTCTACCGGCTGGGGCGCTAGGCTTTCCTGGCCGTCTACCGGCTGCACCGGCGCAGCGTCTGCGGCGGTATCTGGCGCACCCTGTTTGCGCAGGCGTTTTTCTTCTTTTTTCTGCTTCTTGGCGAGGTCGCGCTGGCGTTTTTCGAAAGAGTAGTTGGGTTTGGCCATCGGCGTTCCTCAATCAGTGCATGACGGAGCAGGCTGAAATTGTGCGTCAGCAGGGCTCCAATGAAAACGGCCTGCATCGTTGCAAGCCGCTGAAAAATCTGGTGGGTTGTGAGTGGCTCGAACACTCGAACTACGGATTAAGAGATAAAACTATTTGCTTTTAACTCAACATGTTGGCCTGCCTTCGCTCATCAAGGCATATAAGATCATTCTACACTTGCAATCGTCCTCCTTCAACCAGAAGATATAGAAAAGATGAAATAAACAGTTTTAGACGTATTCATTTTGTAGGGAGCATGTTCAGGCTAGATTACTTGTCAGAAGCAGTGTATCGTCCCCTGATTAGAAAATGAACTTGTAGGTGGGTTATGCAAAAGTGGTATCAAGAAAAAATAAAATCAAAGGCACTGCAACCGAGCTTCTTATCCGTCAGGTAATTACGCAAACAAATGATTATTGCTGTGTTGCTGCTGGTAACTTGGAAATTTTTCGGGAGATAAAGATTACCAATCCTGAGTACGCTCCCCCCGCCGCATCTGTAACTCATACTTCTGACTGCGACGTACTGGTCATCGGTGGTGGTCCTGCAGGTTCGACAGCCGCTGCGTTGCTGGCCGAACGTGGCTACCGAGTGACGCTATTGGAAAAAGCGCATCATCCCCGGTTTCACATTGGTGAGTCGCTACTTCCCGCTAATCTGCCACTGCTGGAAAAGCTCGGTGTGGCGGATGCCGTCAAGGCTATCGGCATGGAAAAGTGGGGCGCGGAGTTTGTCTCGCCCTGGCATGACCATACACAGACATTTGAATTTGCCGATGCCATGGACAAATCCATGCCCATGGCATATCAGGTTCGCCGCGCCGAGTTTGATGAAATCCTGATTCGTAACGCCAGCCGTAAAAATGCCCGTGTCGTGGAAGGTTGCCAGGTACAGGATGTCGATTTTTTACCTGACAATGCTGGTACGTTGGTGCGGGCTCGCCATGAGGACGACAGTATCGAAACCGTTCATGCACGGTTTGTTCTCGATGCGTCAGGCCGCGATACCTTTCTCGGCAATCACTTCAAGGCCAAGCAGCGTAACAAGAAACACAACAGTACCGCTCTCTACGCCCACTTTTCGGGAGCCGAACGTAACCCGGGCAAGGCCGCCGGCAACATCGGCATTTTCTGGTTCGAGCATGGCTGGTTCTGGTTTATCCCGTTGGCTGACGGCATGACCAGCGTTGGCGTGGTGACTTGGCCATATTACCTGAAAATCCGCAACAAAAAGCCGCTTGCGCAGTTTTTACAGGAAACCATCGCCTTGTGCGCGCCATTAAGCGAACGTTTGCAAAATGCGCAACTGATTTCGGCCGTTGAAGCCACGGGTAATTTTTCCTACGTGTGTGACCGCACCCACGGCAGCAATTACCTGCTGCTGGGTGATGCCTACACGTTTATTGACCCGGTGTTTTCTTCCGGCGTGATGCTGGCGATGCACAGCGGCTTTGTTG
>JBAQUE010000174.1:0-20010 GCA_049297315.1 Rugosibacter sp. | reverse complement strand
GGCCTGACCGCTACACACGCCACAGCCTCCTGTCGCTGTTCATCCAGCTGCTTTGGCTGCTTATCCCACCATAGCGCCAGGCCAGTTTTCTGCTCGGCACATTGCTCCGGATGCTTTGCCATCCACTCACGCATAAATTTGGTGTGTTCAGATTCGTATAACGCCACACGTTTCTCCAAGTATTTTATTAACCTAAAACCAAGGTATTTACCAACCGCTGCCCACTTGCTCGGCGACAGCTTTATAGCTGGACCGCACCATGACTTCCATTTCACCAAGATGCTGGTACTTCTTGGCTCCGGAGAACAGGTTGTCCTGCACCATTTTCAAATTCATTAAATCTTCTCGTATGGCATCTCGCAGGTAACTCCGGTTGTACTCGATGGTCACTTCTTCTGCCGCGTTTTGCGGCTTGCGCATGAGAATATCAAAATCATAATATGTGCGGTCATGGCTCAATGGCCAATAATTCATGACCAGGTAGAAACCGTAGTAAGGCTGGATGAACGCCATCGGGAAAACCACCAGAATGTCAGCCAGCCAATCAGGTAAATGCTTCGGGTTGATCTGGGGTGGATAATCTTTTTTGTTAATATCCAGCCCTGGAGGCGCGCCGCCAAATTTTCCCACCAGGCTGCCGGACAGCGTTTTCGGTTGTTCAACATTGCCACACGCCGAGACAATGCGATGCCGCCCGAATTCACGAAAGGCATCAATACGGCCATTGGGGAATTCACGGCTGGTTACCATGCTGCTGGCCGATGCGGCATGCACAGTGGAGAAATGATAGGTTTCCATGAAGGCATCCAGACACACTTTCCAGTTTGCATGCATCACTGCACTAATTTTCCCAACCGGCGTAAATTGGGAAAAGAAACCGTTGTAACCGGTATAGATGTCCTCTCCCAGATATTCGCGCAGGGTTTGCGCTGGCCTGGGGTCAACATTGATGAAAATCATGCCTTCCCATATCTCGCAGGCAACTTCGGTCAGGCCGTTCTCGGCCTTGTCCAGGCCAGGGAATAGATGTTCTTCCGGGATCGCACGCAGGCTACCATCCAGGCCATAGGCCCAGCTATGGAAGCTGCACTTGAAAGTCGTGGTGTTGCCCGATGCCTCATACGCCACCCGGTTGCTGCGGTGCGAACACATATTGTGGAAGGCGCGGATTTTCTGGTCGCGGCCACGCACCACAATCAAGGAGGTATCGCAGGATTCCAGTTCCTTGACAAAAAAGTCGCCCACATTGGCAATCTGTTTCTCGTTGCCTATTTGTAACCAGCATTTTTTGAAAATGCGCTCTTTTTCGAGTGCGTAATACTCGGGGGTATAAAACTCCCCAATCGGTAACGGGCCAATACCCGGTCCTTTGTTGCTCAAACTGCGGTTTTCCGGCGCGTTCATTATGGCTCTCCTTGGTTAGTATTGTTTTGTTAGAAACTTTTATTACCGGGCGGGTCTGCGAACAGCCAAAGTATCGGAGACATTTGCCCCCCGGTCAAGTACCTGGGTTAAGACAGCCTGTCGTGCACTACTGAAACAATTAGCCGGTACGCACTGCCATGCGCTAAATTTTCTGGTTGATATGGCGTGCAATGCGCACCACTTCAGGTACGCGCCGCAAGGTTCGCAGGATCCGGGCAAGGTGGATACGATCGGTAACCTCAAGCGTAAAGTACAGCGTTGTTGTATCGCGGTCATCATCTATGCTGACATCAAGGATGTTGGATTGACACTCGGCAATACCGGCTGCCAGACGCGCCAGGACACCCCGCGCATTCTTGGCGATCACGCGGATACTGACATCAAACAGGCGGTCAGCGGCGACTTCCCATTCGACATCCACCCAATTGCCGCGCTCGCTTCTGAGCTTGGCAAGTACGGGGCAATCGTGGGTATGCACCACCAGTCCCTGACCCTTGTTGATCAAACCCACAATCGGGTCACCGGGAATCGGTCGGCAGCATTTACCCAGCTGCACGGCGACACCTTCGGTGCCGCGAATCAGAATCGCCTGGCGCGCACGCTGATTTTTGGTCGTTATCTCTGTCGTCGGCACATCCAGACCTTCGGTCAGGCGGCGCGCCACGATGGCCGGCAAACGCTTGCCCAGGCCAATATCCGACAACACCGCGCGTTTCGAACGCACGCCGGATTCGCGCTTGAAGCGCTCCCACGCCGTGGGCGGTATGCTGGCAGCCGCCATGCCCAGTTCATGCAAGGCATGCGCCAGCAAGCGCTCGCCCAGCGCCACAGACTCTTCGTTCTGCTGCGTCTTGAGGAAGTGGCGTATTCTGGAACGCGCGCGCGCGCTCTTCACATAGCCTAGCCATGCCGGGTTCGGCGCGGCATGCGGCGCGGTGATGATTTCCACCCGATCGCCATTCTTCAGCTCCGTGCGCAACGGCATGGTCTCGAAATTGATGCGGCAGGCCATGCAGCGATCACCAATATCCGTATGCACGGCATAGGCAAAATCAACTGCCGTCGCGCCACGTGGCAGCGCCAATATCTTGCCTTTCGGGCTGAACACATAGACCTCGCCAGGGAAGAGGTCGATTTTGACGTGCTCCAGGAACTCCAGCGAATTGCCCGAGTTCGATTGCAGCTCGATTAACGATTGCAGCCATTGATGGGTTTTCTGCTGCACCTCGCTGATCGCATGCGCATCCTTGTAGAGCCAGTGGGCGGCGACACCGGACTCGGCCACATTGTGCATGTCGGCGGTACGGATCTGGATTTCAACCGGCGTGCCAAACGGTCCGATCAGCGTGGTATGCAGGGACTGGTAGCCGTTGGCCTTGGGAATCGCGATGTAATCCTTGAACTTGCCGGGCACCGGCTGATACAGTTCGTGCAGTACGCCCAGCGCCAGGTAGCAGGTCGGCCTGTCCTTGACCACGATGCGAAAACCGTAGATATCGAGCACCTGCGAAAAGCTCAGGTGTTTTTCGCGCATCTTGCGGTAGATGCCATACAGCGTTTTCTCGCGGCCCATGACTTCGGCTTCGATACCGGCAGCCGGCAATGCTTTACGTATCGCGTCGAGAATCTTGCTGACCACCTCGCGGCGGTTGCCGCGCGCCTTCTTGACCGCCTTGCCGAGCACACGGTAACGCACCGGCTGGCCATGAAAAAACGCCAGCTCCTGCAGTTCCCGATACAAGGCATTGAGCCCCAGCCGGTTGGCGATGGGCGCGTAGATATCCAGCGTTTCCTTGGCGATGCGGCGGCGCTTGTCAGGACGCATGGCGCCCAGCGTGCGCATGTTGTGGCAACGGTCCGCCAGTTTGATGAGGATGACGCGCACATCGCGCGCCATGGCCAGCAGCATCTTGCGGAAGTTATCCGCCTGGGCATCCTCGAAACTCTGGTGTTCAATGCGGTCAATCTTGGACACGCCATCAACCAGCTCCGCAACGCCTTTGCCGAAACGCTCCGTCAATTGCTCCTTGGTGATGTCCGTGTCTTCCATCACATCGTGCAGCAACGCGGCGCTCAAGGCCTGGGCATCGAGATGCCAGTCGGCCAGCGCCTCGGCGACGGCCAGCGGATGCGAGATATAAGGGTGCCCGCTGACCCGCATCTGGCCTTCATGCGCGGCCTGCGAAAACGTATACGCCTCGCCCACGCGCGCCACATCCTCCGGCGCCAGATAGGTGGCAAGCCGGGCAGCGAAGTGTTCAAAATCGCTGGCGAGACTGTCCGGCGCGGCCTGATACTCCGGGATGAAACCCGGAGTATCAGGCGACATGGGCAAAGCAGGGGTCGGGGCAGTGGCTGGCATGTTTCACCCCGTTGGCATGGGAGAACTTACGTCTGCGGACGGTTAAGGATTTCGACGCCCACTTTGCCTGCGGCGATCTCGCGCAGGGCAATGACAGCAGCCTTGTCATTATCGGCGTCAACCAGCGGAGTGGCCCCAAGTGTCAGCTGGCGGGCGCGGTAGGCCGCCGTCAGCGTAAGATCGAAACGGTTGGGGATATGCTTGATGCAATCATCAATGGTGACACGGGCCATGGTTCAATCCAGTTCAATAAGGCGGAATACATCGGGATGGCGGGCGCGTTGACATGGCACCCGCAGGCGGGAAGCGCACACCACAGCAACCAACTCACCGAGCGCCACATCCAACGCTTGGTTGATTATAACAAAGTCGAACTCGGCCACATGTTTCATTTCATCCAGCGCCGCCGCCAGCCGGCGCGCAATGACTGACGGACTGTCTGCCGCGCGTCCATACAGCCGCCGCTCAAGCTCGGCAAGCGAAGGGGGCAGGATGAAAATGCCTACCGCTGTGGGAAACTTTTGCCGCACCTGTTGCGCGCCCTGCCAGTCGATTTCCAGCACCACATCCCTACCGGCAGCCATGTGTTCTTCCAGCCACACCCGCGAAGTGCCATAGAAATTACCATGCACGGCGGCCCACTCGACAAACTCGCCGCGCCCACGCATGGCGACGAACTGAGATTCATCGACGAAATGGTATTCCCGTCCATCCACTTCGCCAGGACGCGGGGCGCGGGTGGTATAAGACACCGAATGCAATATGTTGGAATCCTTGGCCAGCAGACGCCCCACCAATGTGGTCTTGCCCGCGCCGGAAGGCGCCGCGATGATGAACAGGGTGCCGGTCGTCATGGTTCTTGAATACAACAGACTGATAATCGAGGCGGGGAGGATAGCGCACCTTGCCCGAGCTTGGCCACGATAAAACAACTATTCTGAAATTGACCTGCATCAAAATTGCGCAGCACAAACTGCCGGGGACAGCTACAATCGCGCCGCACATCATGTCCAAATCCCCGCACCCAATGTTGCGCCCCGGATCAGCCTTGCGCCATGCGCGGCTGTTGCTCGTGCTGGGTGTGTTCGCCGTGTTCATGCACACCCTGGCGGGCATGGGCCTGATGGGTTCGCATGCGGGCAGCGACGGCAAGTTCGTCGCCGGGATTTGCACCGCGCTGGGCATCAGCAATGCCTCCGCCATACAAAGCCCCCTGGGCGACTTGGCAGGCCCGCAGCCCGCCAATGACAAGGGCAACGTGCATGACTGCTGCAAATTGTGCGTCGCCAGCAGCCCACTCTTGCTTGCCAGCGCCTCGCTCGCCGTGTCGCCAGCGCCGACTTTTCACGCAATATTTGCCGCACCCCTCCCAGCCCGTCCCGCATCATTTGCCTGGACGGCGCATCCTCCGCGCGGGCCACCCGCCACCGCTTGACTCTTTCCGTACGCTGAAGTCCGGCTCGTCGCCAAGGCAATAGCCTTGGGCGTGGCTGGCCGCCAGCCAGCAAGTTCAGTCCATTTTCAGCCGATGCGCGTCCATAGCGCCGGGCTTGTCATGGGCATCCAGAAACGGATTCAAACGGAGATTCCAATGCATTTCACCAACATCGCCCACCGCGGCCTGTTGCTCTCGGCGATCATGCTCGCCGCTGCCAGCGCAAACGCCTCCTGTGGTTCTGCATTTTGCCCTATCGACACCCATTGGGATGCGCAAGGGCTGACGCATAACGCAGGCCTCAGCCTTGACCTGCATTATTCCTGGGCCAAGGCCGACCGGCTGCGCGCCGGATCAAACCGCATCAGCGCCGAAGCGCCCAGCGCCAGCGGCGAAGAGTTGGAGGACAAGCGCACCATCAACCAGATCCTCAGCGCCGATGTCGAATATGCGATCAACCCGCGCTGGAACATCGCGGTCGGCATTCCGCTGGTGATCCGCGACCACACGCATACGCTCGACTCAACCACTGGCGCACCCATTGAGCAGCAAGCCAAATTCAGCCAGCTCGGTGATATGCGCGTCGTCGGCAAGTACAAGCTGGATACCGGCAATCCGTTTACCGGCAGCGGCATCCGCTTTGGCCTCAAGCTGCCGACGGGCGACATCAACAAGACCATGTCGCCAAATGACCCGGCGGACCCGGCCACACCCTACCAACTGGAACGCTCATCCCAGCCAGGCACGGGCAGTACCGATTTGATCCTCGGCGCTTACCACTACAGCGGCACACCCGGCAGCGCGTGGAACTGGTTCATCAGCGGCGAAGCGCAAGCGCCGATAGACACGCGTGACGCATATCGCCCCGGCAAGATATTCAACCTGAATCTCGGCCTGAGCCGGGCAATCGCCGCCAGCGCCAGCGCCTTGCTGCAACTCAATACGCAGCATCGCGGCCGCGATACCGGCGCCAACGCCAACCCCGCTTCCGGCGGCTATTCGATCAACCTGAGCCCTGGCCTGTCGGTTGCGGTGGCGGCGCAAACCCGCGTGTATGGCTTCCTGCAAGTCGCCCTGCGCCAATACGCCAATACCGATCCGGCCGTTCCCGGCTCCGGCCAGCTTACCGCGCCCTGGTCGCTGGCGCTGGGCATCAACCACCATTTTTGATTTTTCCAATCCAACCGTAAGGAGTCAATTCCATGTTCCGCATTATTCAAACCAGCATCCTGTTTTTTATCGCGGCTTTTTCAGCCCATGCCGAAGTCACCGTACAAGGCCCCTGGGTTCGCGCCACCGTCGCGCAGCAAAAGGTCACCGGCGCTTTCATGGCCATCACCTCGACCGTTGATGCGCATGTCGTCGGCATCACCTCCCCGGTGGCCGACCGCGCCGAGATTCACGAAATGAAAATGGATAACGAAGTCATGACCATGCGCGCCGTGCCCAGCCTGCCGCTTGGCGCAGGCAAAACCGTAAATCTTGCGCCAGGCGGTTTTCACATCATGCTGTTCGGCCTGCATCAGCAGGTCAAGGCGGGCGACAGCGTACCACTCACGCTGATGATCGAAGACAGCCAGAAACAGCGTACCTCTGTCGAAATCAAGGCCATCGCAAAATCAGCCGCAGCACACTGAAGGAGCCATCCCATGTCCATCCAGTCAAGCGGGCGCATTGCTCATCCAATCCGCATATTCAAGCGCGGCGAGCTCATTCACCTCGCCAATGCAAAAGGCACTGTCTGGCGCATCATCACGGGTACGGTACGCCTCGACCTGCACGAAACCGGGGGTACGGCCTTCGCCAGCCTTGCCTTGCCCGGCGACATGCTCGGCATCGAATCGCTGGTCTTTGGCCACTATGGGTTCACGGCGCGGGCGCTGACACCTTGCACGCTGGCGCCCCATGATGCGGCAGATATGCCGCTGACGCAAATGGCCTTGGCGGCGCAGCGCGCCGCGCAAGTGGTCGCCCTGCGCGCCGGTTCTGCTGCCCAGCGCATCCAGCGCCTGGCCGCGCTGCTCACCAACCATGGCGCACAACCCCTGGCCAACAAACGCCACTTGCTGCCGCGTCTTGCCGACATTGCCGAAATCACCGGTCTCACCGTCGAAACCGTCTCCCGCACAACGGCCATGCTCGGCAGCGCAAGCGGCCTGCCCCACAAAAAGTACCGCCAGAAATCAGTCACGGGCGGTTGTGCACGAACATTTGACCAACCACTCGCCGCATAACGATTAATTTTTACCTGGAGATGACCCCCATGAAAATATCCCCATTGGCTACCGCGCCGAATTTCAAACTGCGCCCTTTAACCATTGCCCTTACCAGTGTATTGCTCGCCTCGGCCCCCGCATCCGCAGAAGAGCCGGCCATGGAGCCGATTATCGTAAAAGCCGCCAGGCCAGCTACTCCATTCTTGTCGAGCGCAGCGGTCGACGCAGCTGATATCGCCGCTCAACGCGCCGCCACCAGCGACACGGCCAGCCTGCTGCGCGATATTCCCGGCGTCAGCCTGTATGGCGCGGGCGGCGTATCCAGCCTGCCGTCGATCCACGGCCTGGCGGATGACCGCCTGCGCATCAAGGTCGATGGCGCAGACCTGGTTGCCTCCTGCCCCAACCACATGAACTCGCCGCTGTCCTATCTTGACCCGAGCCAGGTTGAAACACTCAAGGTCTATGCCGGCATCACCCCGGTGAGTGTGGGCGGCGACAGCATTGGCGGCGCCATCATTGCCGAAACCGCCGCGCCGGAATTCGCCGCGCCGGGGCAAGGCCATCTGCTCAAAGGCCAGGTCGGCGCTTTTTACCGCAGCAACAACAACGCGCGCGGCGGCAATCTCACCGCGACTTATGCCACGGAAATGCTCAACATCACCTACAGCGGCGCCACCACCCAGGCCGACAACTACACCGCTGGTGGCGACTTCAAAACCACCACCGCCACCGGCCGCCCGGGACACACGCTGCCATTGGACGAAGTCGGCTCAACCGCCTACAAAGCCAACAACCATGCGCTCAACCTGGCGCTGAAAAACGACAACCACCTGTTTGAAGCCAGGTTCAGCTTTCAGGATATTCCGTACGAACTCTACCCCAACCAGCGCATGGACATGCTGGACAACACCGCGCATCGCATCAACCTGCATTACCTTGGTGAATTCGGCTGGGGCTCGCTGGACGCCCGTGCGTACCATGAAACCGTGAGACACCACATGGACTTCGGCGCCGACAAGCAATTCGTGTATGGAGCGGCTCCCGGCGTCGTGGCGCCGGGCATGCCGATGGATACCGAGAGCAAGATGACCGGCGCCAGCGTCAAGGCCAGCATCAACCTGACCCAACAGGACACCCTGCGCATCGGCAGCGAATACCAGCATTACAAACTCAACGACTGGTGGCCGCCTTCTCCTGCTGTCCTGCCAGGCGGTTTCACTTATGGCGGAATGGCGCCGGACACGTTCTGGAACATCAACGATGGCCAGCGCGACCGCGCAGCGCTGTTCGGCGAATGGGAGTCACGCATCAACCCGGCATGGACGACCTTGCTCGGCGCACGCTACGAACGGGTGAAGACGGATGCCGGGCCGGTGCAGGGTTACAACACCATGATGGCAGGATATTCGGTTTCGGCGAACGCCTTCAACGCCCGCAGCCGCGAGCGTACCGACAACAACTGGGACGCAACCGCCTTGGCCCGCTATACGGCGGACGCCACCCGCACCGTCGAGTTCGGCTACGCGATGAAGACCCGTTCGCCGAATCTTTATGAGCGTTACTCCTGGTCGCGGAACGGCATGGCGCTGGAAATGAACAATTTCGTGGGCGACGGCAACGGTTATCTCGGCGATCCAGACCTGAAACCGGAAAAAGCGCACACGCTCTCCGCCACCTTCGACTGGCATGCGCCCGACCGCGCCTGGGAATTCAAGGCGACACCGTACTACACCCATGTCACGGATTACATTGATGCGCAGCGCTGCCAGGGGAGCGGCATGATGATGAATGCGCTCTGCGGCGGCGTGGCCAACAACACCGCCGTCAACAAGTTCGTGCATCTCCAGTACGCCAACCAGTCGGCCCGCCTCTATGGCATTGACCTCTCCGGCCACATGCCGCTCGGCGAAACCGGCGCGGGCGATCTTGGCCTGAAAGGCCTGCTCAATTACACCAACGGCAAGAACCGCGACACCGGCGACGACCTGTACAACATCATGCCGCTCAACGTCAGGCTCACGCTGACACAAAAGCGGGGTGGCTGGGACAACAGCGTCGAACTGGTGATGGTCAAGGCCAAGGACAAGGTCTCCGACGTGCGCAACGAAATCAAGACGCCAGGTTACGGTCTGGTCAACCTGCGCGGCAGTTACACCTGGAAGCAGGCGCGTGTCGATTTCGGCGTAGAAAACCTGTTCGACAAGCTCTATTACCCGCCGACCGGCGGCGCCTATACCGGCCAGGGTATGACCATGAGCTTCAACGCGATCCCCTGGGGCATCGCCGTGCCCGGCATGGGGCGCTCGCTCTATACCGGCTTGTCGTATGCGTTTTAGATTACGCCAATCCCGAAGGCAGCGCCGCATGATGCCGTATTATCAGCAAAACCCGGCAAAAAGTCGGGCACCCCAAGGGTACTTCCTGCGGGGCGCGCTAGTGATATGGCGGCATAGCCACTTACGCCGTGGCCTGATACAGGTATTTCTGGAAGCCAGAAAACGTCTTGCCGATTTCGTCCGGTTGCCCGAGATCTGCCACGGCATCGGCCAGCGAGTTGTGGTATTTCAGGCGCAGCAGCGGGGTGAGTTTTTCCGCGTCAAGTTCTTCAACACCCATGCTCACATAGTGCGCCAGCACAAAATCGAGAAACACCTGCTGCCGACTGTTGAAATGCGCGCTGATGCGCGCCATTGCCTGTGCCGCGCGCTCTGACCGGGTGCGCGGTTCCAACGCATAGGCCACATGCGCCAGCACATCGAACAGGTCGCTTTTTTCCGCGTCGATGATGCGCTGCATTTCCGCCAGTTGTTCGCGGCCAAAGCCTTTTTCGGCCAGCCCGTCCAATAATTTCTTGCGCGTATCCGGTGCGCTCCACAGAGTGCGCAGTTCGTCTTCGTCCGTGAAGAATTCCGGCAGCTTGCCAAACATCGCTGCCATGAACTGCTGCGCCGACATCGGCGTGCCATCGGGATGCCAAAAGCTCGTTGCCGTCATGTATTGAATGGTGCGTGCCTTGCCGTCGGCCAGCTTGACCTTGATCTTCTGGCGCAGCGGGTAGTCCGCTACCGGCTCGCGCTCGCGGGTTGCTGGCGGCTCGGCCAAGGGAGGTAACGGATAGTCTTTGGGTTCCGCTTCCATAGGTTCTATCGGCTCACCATCCCATTCCGCATCGCTGAAATGGTGGTGTGCTTTCACGAAATCGTAGATCGTGAAATAGTCCTTGCCGTCATACAGCCGCGTGCCGCGCCCGATGATCTGCTTGAATTCGACCATCGAATGGATCGGCCGCAACAGCACGATGTTGCGGATATTGCGCGCATCCACCCCGGTGGAGAGCTTTTGCGATGTGGTCAGCATCGTCGGGATGGTTTTTTCATTGTCCTGAAAATCGCGCAGCCATTGCTCGCCCAACGCACCGTCATTCGCCGTCACCCGCTGGCAGTAGTTCGGGTCTGTGCTGGCTTTGGTCTGGTTGATCAAGTCACGCACAGCCAGCGCATGGGCCTGATTGGCGCAGAACACCAACGTCTTTTCCCGCTGGTCGATTTGCCCCATGAAAATCTCGACGCGCTTTTTCTCGCGTTCCTTGATCTCGATAATGCGGTTGAAGTCCGCCTCTTCATACCGCTTGCCCGCCTCGATCTCGCCTTCGATCAGCGTGTCGTCTGGCGTAAAGACGTAATCATCCAGCGTTGTGGCAATCTGCCTGACGCGGAAGGGTGTCAAAAAGCCGTCGTTGATGCCTTCCTTGAGTGAGTAGATAAACACCGGCTCGCCAAAGTAGGCATAGGTATCCACGTTATCTTTGCGCTTGGGCGTGGCCGTCAGGCCAAGCTGCACGGCAGGCGCGAAGTATTCCAGAATGCCGCGCCAGTTGCCCTCGTCATTCGCCCCGCCGCGATGGCATTCGTCGATGATGATGAAATCGAAAAAATCCGGCGGATATTCGCCAAAGCTGGGTGTGGGCTGCCCATCACTATCCGCGCCGCTCATGAATGTCTGAAAAATCGTGAAGAAAATGCTGCCGTTCTTTGGCACCTTGCCTTTTTTACGAATGTCCGCAGGCTCGATGCGCACCAGCGCATCCTCGGGGAAAGCCGAAAACGCATTGAATGCCTGATTCGCCAGAATGTTGCGGTCCGCCAGAAACAAAATGCGTGGCCGCCGCGAGGGTTCGCGACTCAAATTCCAGCGCGACTGGAACAGCTTCCACGCCACCTGAAAAGCAATGAAGGTCTTGCCCGTGCCGGTCGCCAGCGTCAGCAAGATGCGCTTTTGTCCTTCGGCTATGGCCATCAGTACACGCTCCACGGCAATGTCCTGGTAATAGCGCCCCTGAAAATAACCCCCGCGATCTTCAAACGGCACAGCGGCAAAACGGTCACGCCAGGCATTTTGCGCGGCAAACGTGAGATTCCACAATGCTTCCGGCGACGGATATTGCGCCAGTTCCGCCTCAGCACCCGTGTGCATGTCAATGCCGTAAATGCCTTGCCCGTTGCTGGCGTAAGTAAAGCGAATCGCCAGCTTGCCCGCGTAATCCTTGGCCTGGCCCACGCCCTCGGTTAGCGGTTTATCCCACGCCTTGGCCTCCACCACCGCCAGCTTGGTGTTGCGGTATTCCAGCACATAGTCGGCCGTCAGCGCCTTGCCGCGTTTGCCCGCGCCCTCGATGCGCCCCAGCGTGATCGGATACTCGCGCCGGACGCGGCTGCCCGCCACCACGCCCCAGCCAGCGGCGGCCAACGCGGGGTCGATATGCTCGGCGCGGGTTTCGGCTTCATTCATGGGCTGGTATGCAATGCGAATTCCGCCATCAGCAACGCATCGGCAGGCGACACAATGCGCAAACCTTTAGCCAATAACCCCTCGGCTAAAACCAGCAAATCCTTGTCGCCCGTTACCAGCCAAGGGGCTTTTGCCGCAAGCGCCGCGTGGATGAATTTGTCATCATCCGCGTCACGGCAAAAAGTTTGCCCGGCGACTTCCTGCGGCACACCGACCCAATGGGCAACGGTATCAATATCGTGCAACAGTTGTTTGCGTATCTCCATCGCCACATAACGATCAAACTTTGGGCGCCACAGCCGATCTTTAAGCTCCGCAAACGTGTCGGAAGTAAATACTGGCCGGCCTTGCCGGATCACCTGCCGTGCTAATTGTGCGGGTGCACCGGTTGTTGTCAGTAAACCGCTGATCCAGACATTTGTGTCGATCACCACACCAGGCCCGCGCGGATCCACTGGCTAATCAGCTTTCATCCGCCAGCAACTCTGCCAGTTTTTCCGGCGTTAGGCCTGCTGCTGCTGCAGCCGAGGCTGCTGCATCCATGGTTTTCAGCAACCGATCCGCATAAAATACCCGCATCGCCTCATAATCTTCCGCGCTCACCATCACGCCGACCACGCGGTCGTGGCGCATCACGCGTACCGGCTCGCGCTGAACCTTGTCGAGAAACTCGCCAAAACGGGTCTTGGCTTCATTAGCGGTGTAAGTTTGCATGGCAGAACTCCTGAATTATCAATAAAACAGCCTCACAATGTAATCAAATCGTTCGATTTGGTCAAATAGCGCGATTTTTTTGACACAGGCTTGTTACCCCGGCCTGCGGCGGCCAACGCAGGGTCGATAGGCTCGGCGCGGGTTTCGGCTTCGTTCATGAGTTTTTCAAAACATAGCGACCGGTCTTGTTTCCCCCGACCTTCTCCACCACACCCGCGTCCAGCAGCGGGTGCAGCAAATCCATCGCGCCCTGCCGGGACACCCCCAGCGCATCCCATATTTCAGCGGGCGCCATGCCGCCGTGATCACGGAGCAGGTGCAGCAGTTGTTCCTGGCGCGGACGTAACACCAGCTTCTCTGCGGACTTCATCTGCAAGGTTTGAATCCGCAGCCACGCCCGTTCAAGCGTTTGCCGCAATCCCGCCGCGCAATATTCCAGCCATGCGCTCATGTCTTCCCCTGCCTCGCGCACACCTTGCAGCGCGGCGTAGTATTGGGGCCGGTCTTCCCAGTAATATTCATCTACCGAAAAAATGTGATGCGTGTCGAAGCCGCGCCGGTAGAGATCCCACAAGGCCAGCGCACGGCCTGTGCGTCCATTGCCATCCGCAAAGGGATGGATGGCCTCGAAGCGATAATGCAGAATGGCTGAACTGAGCACCGGCGAGAGCTTCCTTGCTGCCGTGTTCCACCACGCCAGCAGCTCGAACATCAAGCCCGAAACAGCATCCGGCGGCGGCGGAAGATACTTGCCGACGCGAACGGCGATCATTCGATATTTGCCAGCCTCGCCCTGATCCATCACCTCCCCGGCCAGAATCCGGTGCAACTCCAGAATATCCGTATGCCGGAGAACTTTCTTGCCCACATGCTTTTCCACATAGCGCAAGCCGGCGAAATAATTCAGGACTTCCCGCCTGGGTCGCGCAGCGGACGCAGAAAGTTCTCGCCCTTCCGCCAGCGCACGCACCTGTTCGAGTGTCAGCGGGTTCCCCTCAATGGCTGTCGAGGCATGGACATTGCGCGTGCGGGTATCTTTTTGCAGGGCGGGAACCCAGGCAAGGTCCACTACGGCGCTTTGAATGCGCTCACGCAACGCCGCCACCCGCTCAACTTCGGCAAGCAGGGCTGAGGTGATAGTGAATTGCGGAACATAGGCCATGCGAAAAGACTAATCTAGAGTCAAGTATTAGTCAAGTTTTGTGTCAAGCCGACTTGAAAAGTCGGCGCTGATGAAACAACTGCGCTACAAGGCGGTCGAGCAAAAACTGCTCTCCTCGCCGTAGCGGATGGCGGGACGGCGGTATTCAGGATTTCTTCGTCACTTTGCGCGCTGGCGGCTTGCCGGGCGGCAGGAAATTGTCCCCGCTCACCACCGGCTTGCCGGTTTTCGCTTCCAGCGCCTTGCGCGCCTGCCTCGCAATCGCGCCGCCCTTGCTTGCGGCTTGGGTGTTTTCGGCCATGCCGGTCGCGTCGTCCGTCTCGGCGATCTGGCGTGTCGACAACTCCGCCAGCGCCGTGAAAATCAGTTCCGCCTCGCTCATGTGGTCGCGCAGGTTGTGATCCTGCAAACCCTTCAGCTTCTTGTGCGTTTTCACGCTCACGCCCGACCATTCCTGATGGATGATGTTGGTGAGAATGGCGAATTCCTCGCCCTGCGTGATGTCGTGATTGGCCCAGTAGTCTGTCAGCTTGTTGCGCGTTTCCTGCCCGGTCATCCGCTGCTGAATCCACTTCTCGCTGCGCCCGTGTTTCTGCCAGGTCTCGCGGGCGCGGTCGAGCGCGCGGCCGGGGTCGCCCATTTCCTGCATGCGCTCGTAGCCGACTTTGGCCAGCCACAGCTTGATCGGCTCGGCCTTTGGGCTGGGCACCGACTGCACCAGGCGCAGCAGGGTTTCGGCGGTGGCTGCATCAGTAGGGCGCTGCTTGCCGTCAGCGGCGAGCATTTTCAACTGGTGACAATTTGTCACCAGTTGACTTCCTTCTTTGCCCAAGCGCTCTTTCAGCTTGTTCCAGTACTTTCGCGCTGTCTGGTAATCGGGCTGTTGGGTCAATGCCTGAACGATATCGACCACCGAGAACCACCAGGTCCCGGTTTCCTCGTCATAGACGCGGCGGATGGCTTGAGTCTCGAAAAAAGCAGGTTGTACCGACATGGAGTGATTCCTTATAACTGGCCACTGAAGGCCTGGTGAAGGAAGGATTTTTTCAGCTCGTCCAGCGCGGCGAATTTTTGCTGGTAGAGGGATTCGAGGCGTTGGGTTTCTTGAAAAAGGTCATCTAGTTGGGCAGCGATGCGGCGCTGTTCGTGATGCGACTTCGGGAATACAACCACTATTTGCCTTAGGTTGTCGTTGTATAGCCGGGAAATAGTTGCCCCCCGCGTAGAGTTCCATTCGCATGCCCCATAGAAGTGATAGAGGTAATGGTTCAGGATTTGCGTTTGATCGTTCGCAATCCAAACGATATTTGAGTCCTGAAAATACCCAACTTCGCCGTCATATACGACACGCCGGCCAATAGTTCCTGCCGCCGAAATCAGCACATCCCCTTTATTTGGGAAAGAATACTTCTTTCTGAATTCGCTATAAATCTCGATTGGAATAAATGCATCTGCTTCTTTGCCGAAGGTTCCAATCTTGTAGAACGGAATATCCCCCTTGGATGTCGTTTGCTCCTTGAGGATTCTCTTGCACATACAGACCTTGCCGATTTCCCCAAGTGGCTTCTCGACCCACCCCTCACCCCGCGCCGTGAAAACTGATTGCAGGTGGCTTTCAAACAGGGCGCGGGCATTTTGGCGGTTTTGTTCGGCGTTGGCGCGGGCGGTGGCGATGCCGGCAAAGGCTTCGTCGAGAATGGCGACGATACGGTGCTGTTCGGGGAGCGGAGGCAGGGGGAAACGTAGTGATTTAACGAATGGAAGCTTCACACCTTGAACTGTTGCACCTGTTCCTTCTGCCACGATTGCGTCTGCAATACTCTTGAGCCACCAGTAAAGAAAACCTACAGCCAAGGTTTTTTTGTCACGGGGAATTACGCCGCGAAGGTCTTGGTTTATCGCTGTGTCTTGACCTAGCAGGCAGACTTTCCCTAAACCAACGCGGGTAGCGATGACAACATTACCGGAAGGAATGATATTCGTTGAGCTACTTTGAACAGCATCTTTTGTGATGCGAAATTCAGTTTCCGTAATGACATCCTGACGCATGTCGCGGACGGTCGCCCAAGGGATTTCGCCTGAGTAATACGCAGGCTTATCTTTTGGCGGTGTACCACCACCAACGATGTTACAAAGCTCACCCAGCGTTTTTATCTGCCACCCTGCCTTCACAGTAAGGCCCTGATCTTCGCCAACGTCGGCCCGTTGATAAAACACCACACCCATGCGATCGATATGTTCGCGCAACTTGGCGTGATCAATCGCGTCGAAAATGCTCAGGTCAACGTGGTAGGGCAGCAGGAGTTCATCCAGTTCGGTGATTATTTCATCGAGCTCACTCGATGCCAGTGCATCGCCATATAGCGTCAAATCGATATCGGAGCCCGGCCGATAATTTCCCTTGGCTCTTGATCCATACAATACGGCTTTTTCGATGGCGGGATGGCCCGAGAATACGGTATTGATTTTGTCGATTGTTTTTTCGGCCAGCCCAAAGCGCATCACGGCGTTCCCGTTTGCTCGCCCAACGCGGTGAATCGCTTGGCCATCTGTACGTAAGCCGGGTAAAAGTGTGTGAGGATGGCTTCCACTATTTCGTCTGCCGTATCCGGATTGTAGGTGTGCGAACTGCGGTTTCTGGCCTTGATCATGTTCATCCAGGCATCGCCGTCCTCGATCAGTTGGTTGGCAAACGCTTCGCGCGTTGCATCTCTGGAGCCAACCAGGCCGGTGTAGCCCTGATACTCCAGGTAGTCTTTCAACACATTCCACGCAAGCTCATGGGTGAACTCGAAACCCTGAATCAACCCTTGTTGTTCGAGTTTAGATAGCTCTCGTTGTTCGGATAACGCTACGGCTTCAGTCAGTGTCGATAAGGCTCGGAGGTAATTATTGAAGCGCTGTTTCCAGCGGATGTCTTCATCCATTATCAATCTCCTGTGCGATTCAGGCGAAGGCGAAGGCCACCCAGTATTATTGCACTCTCCGCATCCAGCGCGGCGATCTCGTCCATGATGGCCTGCGGGCTGCGGTGGATGACTGCCTCGCCGCCATTCGGGTTCTTCACCGACAGATCGTACCCTTCGGCTGCGCTCAGGGGCCGAATATCGACGCTCCAGCTCTTGTCCGAATCGGCGAAGGTTTTTTGCAGTTCGACGAATTCTGCCAAATCGGCGTCGTTCAGCGGGTTGGTTTTGCCCAGGTTGCGGCCGGGGGCGAGCTGGTAATACCAAACCTTTCTAGTCGGTGCGCCTTTCTCGAAGAACAGGACGACGGTCTTGACGCCCGCGCCCTGAAAGGTGCCGCCGGGGCAGTCGAGCACGGTGTGCAGGTTGCAGCTTTCCAGCAGGAGCTTTCTCAGGCTCACCGAGGCGTTGTCGGTGTTGGATAAAAAGGTGTTCTTGATGACCACGCTAGCGCGGCCACCGGCCTTGAGCATTTTGATGAAATGTTGCAGGAAGAGGAAGGCTGTCTCGCCGGTGCGAATGGGAAAGTTTTGCTGTACTTCCTTCCTCTCTTTGCCGCCAAAGGGCGGATTGGCGAGGATGACGTCGAAGCGGTCTTTGTCTTGCACCTCGGCGAGGTTCTCGGCCAACGTGTTGGTGTGCACGATGTTTGGGGCTTCGATGCCGTGCAGGATCATGTTCATGATGGCCATGACGTAGGCCAGCGATTTCTTTTCCTTGCCGTAGAAGGTGCGGGTTTGCAGGGTGGAAAAGTCGGCGGTGGTGAGACGGCGATTAGGCTGGTTAGTGAGGTAATCAAAGGCTTCGCATAAAAAGCCCGCGCTGCCGACGGCGCCGTCGTAAATGCGCTCGCCGATTTGAGGCTGCACGACTTTGACGATGGCGCGGATCAGCGGGCGCGGGGTGTAATACTCGCCGCCGTTGCGTCCGGCGTTGCCCATGTTCTTGATCTTGGCTTCGTACAAGTGGCTGAGTTCGTGCTTTTCGGTTTGCGAGCGAAAGCGCAGCTCGTCAATGTGGTCGATGATCTCGCGCAGGTTGTAGCCGCTGTGGATTCTGTTTTTGATCTCGCCGAAGATTTCGCCAATCTTGTATTCGAGCGTGTTCGGCCCGCTGGCTTTTTGCTTGAAGCCGTGCAGATAGGGGAAGAGTTGCTTGTCGACAAAGTCGCGCAGGTCGTCCCCCGTTTGCGCGGCGTTGTGGTCGATCTTGCCGTCTTTTCCCTTGGGTGCAGCCCAGGTGTTCCAGCGGTAGGGCGCGTCCAGAATGTGCATGTAGGGTTTGCCGCCCAGCGCGGCTTCGGTGGCTTTGTCTTCTTCCAGCCCGTCAAGATATTTCAAAAACAGCAACCAGGAGGTCTGCTCGGTGTAGTCGAGTTCGGTGGTGCAGCCAGCTTCTTTCCTGAGCACGTCGTCGATGTTTCTGAAGGCCTGTTCGAACATGGGATGGTGATTCCGGTTGGCGCAAAAATTCGGCGCTGGTGATACGGCGAGACAAAGCATGAACCGTTCGGGCTGAGCCTGTCGAAGCCCTTAAACAGGTTCAGCCAGAACAGGGACGTTATTTGAAAAACTGATTCGCCGGCCGCTGCAGGCCGAGATTTTCGCGCAGGGTCTTGCCTTCGTATTCGCGGCGGAACAGCCCGCGCCGCTGCAATTCCGGCACCACCTTGTCGACAAAATCATCCAGTCCCGCGGGCAGGTAGGGGAACATCATGTTGAAGCCGTCGCAGGCCTTGCCGTGGAACCATTCCTCGATCTGGTCGACGATCATCGCCGGCGTGCCGATCATTTCCAGCGTGCCGAATGCGCCGCCGATGTATTGCGCCAGCTCGCGCACGGTATAGCCTTCGTCGCGGCTCATGGCCACCAGTTTTTGCCGCGAAGTATGGCTGGCGTTGGTCGGTGGCAAATCTTCCGGCAAGGGCTTGTCGAGGTCGAAGCCGGCAATGTCGCAACCCAGTTGCCCGGCCAGCGAGGCGAAGCCGCTTTCGGGATACACCAGGCTGTCGAGATGGCGCTTTTTGGCGCGCGCTTCATCCACGGTATCGCCCACCACGACAAATGCGCCGGGCATGATTTTCATTTGGCCCGGGTCGCGGCCGATGGCCGCCATGCGCGCCTTGACGTCGGTGTAATACTGTTGCGCCACATCGATTTTGTTCAAGCCGGAAAAAACCACTTCGGCGGTTTCTGCGGCGAGCTGGCGCCCGGCTTCGGATTGCCCGGCCTGCACGATCACCGGATATCCCTGCACCGGCCGCGCCACATTCAGCGGGCCGCGCACGGACAAGAACTTCCCCTTGTGGTCGAGCACATGCATTTTTTCGGGGTCGAAATACACGCCGCTGGGCACATCGCGGATGAAGGCGTCATCCGCCCAGCTATCCCACAGGCCGGTGACGACATCGTAAAACTCGCGCGCCCGCACATAGCGCTCGTCGTGCTCCATGTGCTCTTCCTTGCTGAAATTCAGCGCCTCCATTGGATTGCTTGAAGTCACCACATTCCAGCCGGCGCGGCCATTGCTCAGGTGGTCGAGCGAGGCGAACTTGCGCGCGATGTGATACGGCTCGTTGTAAGTCGTCGAAGCGGTCGCCACCAAACCAATGTGCTCGGTGACCACCGCCAGCGCGGGCAACAGGGTCAGCGGGTCAAACGAAGTCACCGTGGCGCTGCGCTTCAAGGCATCCATCGGCATGTTGAGCACGGCCAGATGGTCGGCCATGAAAAACAGGTCAAACTTGCCGCGTTCCAGCGTCTGGATGAAACGCTGGAGGTGCACAAAATTGAAGTTCGCATCCGGCAGCCCGCCGGGATAACGCCAGGCGGCGGTGTGGATGCTTACCGGACGCATGAAAGCGCCGAGACGGATTTTTTGATCATCAGCCATGGTTCACCCTCCTCTCGATGTTTATCTACTCATTCAAGGTTCTGTAC
>JBAQUE010000173.1:0-1996 GCA_049297315.1 Rugosibacter sp. | reverse complement strand
ATGCAGGGGCGCACCACACTGATCATCGCGCATCGCCTGGCCACTGTACAACGTGCCGACCGCATCCTCGTGATGGAAGATGGTCGCATTGTGGAAACCGGCACACATGCGGCGCTGGTCGCCAAAGGTGGCCTCTACGCACATCTGGCCGCGCTGCAGTTTCATGCGATAGCCTCGACCAGCACTCCTGCCGAATAACCCGGTTTTGCCAGTCGGTCCCCTACCCACTGGTACACTGCGCGGCACTTTCGAACCTGCGCAGCTGCTAAACCAATGCCCGCAACGCCGCTTACAAACCCCGTTCCACCCGACAACCTCTGGCTACCCTATACCCAGATGGCAACGTCACCGGTGCCGCTGACGGCGGTCGCTACACATGGCGTGCGCATCCGGCTGGCCGACGGGCGCGAGCTGATAGACGGCATTTCATCGTGGTGGACGGCCTGCCACGGCTACAACCATCCGCATATCCGCGCGGCTGTCGAGCACCAGCTTGCCGTTATGCCGCATGTGATGTTCGCCGGGCTGGTGCATGAGCCGGCATTGCGCCTCGCCTCGCGTCTGGCGGCCTTGCTGCCCGGCGATCTGGAGCGCGTGTTCTTCACCGAATCCGGCTCGGTGGCAGTTGAGGTGGCGCTCAAGATGGCGCGCCAGTACTGGGTCAAGCGCGGCCAGCCCGCGCGCCGCCGCATCGTCTATTTTCGCCACGCCTATCATGGCGACACGTTTGCGACGATGGCGCTGTGCGATCCGGCCGACGGCATGCACACGCTGTTCGCCGACGCGATGCCGCGCGAAATCATGGCTGAATTGCCTGCCGATAAGGCAAGCTGCACGGCCCTTGAGCAACTCCTCTCCCAGCATGCCGATGAAGTTGCTGCCGTTATCATCGAGCCGCTGGTGCAGGGTGCGGGCGGCATGCACATGCATGACGCGCAAACCCTGGCGGATGTCGCCGCCGCCTGCGCGCGCCACGGCGTGCTGCTCATCGCCGATGAAATCATGACCGGCTTTGGCCGCAGCGGGCGGCTGTTTGCCTGTGACGAAGCGGAGATTACGCCAGACATTATCTGCCTTTCCAAGGCGCTGACCGGCGGTACGCTGCCGCTGGCGGCGACCGTCGCCAGACGTCATGTGTTCGATGCGTTTCTTAGCGACGCCCCGCTTGCAGCGCTGATGCACGGGCCGACTTACATGGCCAACCCGCTGGCCTGTGCGGCGGCCAATGCCTCGCTCGACTTGTTCGCAAGCGAACCGCGTCTGGCGCAGGTCGCAGCAATCGAGGTGCAGTTAAATGAGCAGCTTGCGCCGTGCCGCAAACTGGCCGGGGTCGCCGATGTGCGCGTCAAGGGCGCCATCGGCGTGGTCGAGCTCAATGGCAGCATTGATCTCAATGCATTACGCCAGCGCTTTGTCGAACTCGGTGTCTGGCTGCGGCCCTTCGGCAAGGTGGTGTATCTGATGCCGCCGTTTGTCATCACGCCGCAGGATCTGGCCGCGCTGACTGGCGCTGTGGTTCAGGTGCTCGGCGAACGGGCGCAAAACCTGTAACGCAGAAAGCGCCGGCTACGTTCCCGGTTACTTGCTCTCGTGGATTACTAAACGCGGACGGCATCGGCGACGGTCACGCCGCGGTAGTGCAGGGTAGGCTCAGAGGTTCGCGGCCTGGCCGAGGCCGACCCGCACGATCGCGTAGTAGAGAACCGCGAAGACCGCGTTGCTGACCGCCAGCGGCAACCATATCCGGCGCATGTCGACGCCAAGCCAGCGGAGCGCCACCAGGATCGGCTCCTGGCCGGCCACGGCGCAGCCAAGGGTGAGGCCGCCCCAGACCCCCCACTTGTTGGCGAACGCCACGCCCCTCGGCGTGCGCAGCCTCGCGACCCACCGGTCGATGAAACCGATCCGCGTGCTCTGGCCGGCGAGCCAGGCGAGGGCAAGCCCCTCGGCATAGCCCGCCGCCGCGACCACCGGCAGGAGGATCCACGGGCTGTAG
>JBAQUE010000172.1:0-5558 GCA_049297315.1 Rugosibacter sp. | reverse complement strand
CAACAAATTCCCGTCTCAAAAGTTTGCTTGGCTGGGTGGATGAGCGCTTCCCGCTGACCGCCAACTGGAAGGCGCATCTTTCCGAATACTACGCGCCGAAGAATTTCAATTTCTGGTACTTCTTTGGCTCTCTGGCGCTGCTGGTGCTGGTGCTGCAGATTGTGACCGGCATTTTTCTGGTCATGCACTTCAAGCCGGATGCTTCATTGAATGCGGCTGGCGTCCCGGTGGCGTTTGCCAGTGTTGAGTACATCATGCGTGATGTACCCTGGGGCTGGTTGATCCGCTACATGCACTCGACAGGGGCGTCCGCCTTTTTCATCGTGGTATACATGCACATGTTCCGCGGCATGCTTTACGGCTCATACCGCAAACCGCGCGAACTGATCTGGATTTTCGGCATGCTCATTTTCCTCTGCCTGATGGCTGAGGCGTTCTTCGGCTATCTGCTGCCTTGGGGGCAAATGTCCTATTGGGGCGCACAGGTGATTGTCAATCTGTTCTCGGCGATTCCGTTTGTCGGCCCAGACTTGTCACTGTGGATACGTGGCGATTATGTGGTGGGCGATGCCACGCTGAACCGTTTCTTTGCGTTCCACGTAATTGCCGTACCTTTGGTATTGCTGGGCTTAGTCGCGGCGCATATCCTGGCGTTGCATGAAGTCGGGTCCAATAATCCGGATGGTGTCGAGATCAAGAAAAAGAAGGATGCGCAAGGAATCCCGCTGGATGGCATTCCATTTCACCCATACTACACGGTCAAAGACATCGTGGGCGTCGTCGTTTTCTTGATGGTATTCACCATCATCGTGTTTTTTACGCCGGAAGTGGGTGGTTATTTCCTTGAGTACAACAATTTCTTTCCGGCCAACCCGCTACAAACACCACCGCATATTGCGCCAGTGTGGTATTTCACGCCGTTCTACTCCATTCTGCGGGCGGTTACCTATCCGCTGTTCGGCATTGACGCCAAGTTCTGGGGCGTTGTGGCGATGGGGGCTTCAACGTTGATTTTCGCGTTGTTGCCCTGGCTGGACCGCAGTCCGGTCAAGTCGATCCGCTATCGTGGCCCGATCTACAAAACCTTCCTGGCTGCTTTTGTGATCTGCTTTTTCGTCCTCGGGTACCTGGGTGTATTGCCACCGACGCCTGCCCGCACGCTGGTCTCGCAAATCTGTTCGGTTATCTACTTTGCTTTTTTCCTGCTTATGCCAGTGTATAGCCGCATCGACAAGTGCAAGCCCGAACCGGATCGGGTGACATCATCCAGCCACGGGGCTCACAAATGAAGAAATTTCTGATTGCTATCCTGCTTGCCCCAGTGCTGGCGTTTGCCAGTGGCGTTGAACTGCATCTTGATCGTGCGCCAGACCGTTCAGGTGACAAGGCCGCATTGCAAAATGGCGCCAAGGTTTTTGTCAATTACTGCCTGAACTGCCATTCGGCCTCCTACATGCGTTATAGCCGCTTGAAGGACATTGGCCTGACAGAGCAACAGATCAAGGATAACCTGTTGTTTACCGCCGACAAGGTGGGTGAACCGATGAACGTCGCCATGCGGCGTGCGGAAGCCAAGCAGTGGTTTGGCGTTGCCCCGCCAGACCTGACCATCATTGCCCGCGCCCGCTCTTCCGAGTTTGGTTCGGGGGCTGACTGGCTATATACTTATCTGCGTACCTTCTATCGTGATGAAAGCCGTCCGACCGGCTGGAATAATAAAGTCTTCGCGAATGTTGGCATGCCACATGTATTGTGGGAATTGCAGGGTGAGCAGGTTATGGGCGAGGATCATGAGTTGACACTTGCCAAACCTGGAAAATTGAAACCAGAAGCGTATGACGACATGGTTGCCGATCTTGTCGGCTTTTTGCAATACATGGGTGAGCCGGTTGCCGCGACTCGCAAAAGCCTGGGCTGGATCGTGCTGCTTTTCCTGGGTGTGTTACTGGTCTTGACGTATGCGCTGAAACGCGAATACTGGAAAGACATTCATTAATTATTTATAGGCCATGGCAACTATGGGACATCGAGAAATGAACGCGCCACCCGTGCGCAAAGTAGTACGTGACGCGGACTACTCATGGGGCACCAGCGCCATGATGAATCTGTATTCCGGCACGACCTGTCCATTCAGCCACCGCTGCCGCATCGTCCTCTACGAAAAGCAGATGGACTTCCAGGTGATTGACGTTGACCTGCTCAACAAACCCGAGGAAATGGCCATCATCAATCCATACAACCATGTCCCGGTGCTGGTTGACCGTGATCTGGTGCTGTATGAATCGAACATCATCAACGAATACATCGACGAGCGCTTCCCGCATCCGCAACTGATGCCGCCGGATCCGCAGACGCGGGCCAAGGCGCGCCAGTTGCTGTTCACGATGGAACAGGAACTCTTCAGCCATGTTCACGTGCTGGAGAAAAACCTGAAGACGGCTGACAAGGCGCGCCTGCACATCCGTGACCGGCTGACCGATCTTGCCGCCATGTTCAACAAGCAGAAGTATTTACTGGCTGATGAGTTTTCCATGCTGGATGTGGCAATTGCGCCCTTGTTGTGGCGTCTTGACTACTATGGCATCGAACTGCCAAAAACCGCATCGGCACTGATGAAATATGCCGAACGAATTTTCTCGCGGCAAGGTTTCATCGATGCCTTGACGCCAACAGAAAAGGCGATGCGCCGTTAATCACGCATTGCCGGCACGTTTGTTGGCCAACTCGCCATGCAGTCAACCAAGCCCTACCTGATCCGCGCCCTGCACGAATGGTGCGTGGATCAGGGCTTGACGCCTTATCTTTCCGTCGCGGTTGATACCACGACCCGCGTGCCACAAGAATTTGTCAAGAACGGCGAAATCGTGTTCAACATCGGGCTGGAAGCGACCAATCAGCTGCATCTTGGTAATGATGAGATCACCTTTCAGGGCCGTTTTGGCGGACGGGTTTTCCCGGTGATTGTCCCGATAGCGCGCGTGGCGGCAATTTATGCCCGGGAGAACAGTCAGGGCATGACGTTTGAAGTGACGGAAGAAACAGCAAGCGCCGGCAAGCGCGATGCGCGATCATCTGCTCAGTCGGCCACAGCCGCGGTGGAGGAAAGTCATAACGCCGTCCCCCAAGAGGACTTGCTTCGCGGCGTATCACCATCCGCTACGGCGCAGAGAGTATTTTCTGCTCGACCGCCTTGTAGCGCAGTTGATTCATCAGCGCCGTCCAGTGACGGACTCAAGACTTTTGAGGCATCTGAAGAACGGCCGACATCCGCAGGCCGTCCGACGTTGACGCGCGTCAAGTAGGTGGCATCCTGCTTGACATGCACCCTTGATTTTCCCCAGTTCGCCGCCTGGTGCCCTCGAGCAGAATCGAACTGCTGACCTACCGCTTAGGAGGCGGTAAATTTACGCTCCGAAACGCTTGTGCCGCAACGATTGCCGAGATATGTTATGATTTGGTGCCATTTTGGTGACAATCGAGAGGTGAGCAGATGGCTGATTATCAAACACGGAAAAACGGGAGAATCACGGCCAGAGTGCGCAGGCATGGGGTTGTGGCGAGCGAGACGTTCACGACCCGGAGCGCGGCGGAGAGTTGGGCGCGGAAAACGGAGAGTGAAGTTGAGCGGGGACTGTGGCTGGATACCAGCGAGGCCGACAGAACGACCGTAGCGGATTTGTGCATTGAGTACAAAAGGCGGGTATTGCCCGGACTCAAGGGTAAGCACGCTGGACCTGCCGTGCGCAGCATCGAGCTATCCGATATTGCCAAGCTGACCTTGTCCAGGCTCACGGCAAGGGCTGTGGTGGGGTTTAGGGATTCACGGTTGCAAACGGTCAGTAATGAGACCGTGCGCAAAGAGCTTGGCACGCTTTCCAAGCTCGTCGATTTGGCCATGCGAGAGCTTGGTATTAACCTGCCAGCAAACCCGGTCAAGCAGGTCACGCGACCACCCGCAGGCCGAGGGCGTGAACGCAGGCTGATGGGGGATGAGGAAGCGCGGCTGTTTGAGAGTCTGGCGCAGTGCCGTTCACCTTACATGTTGCCCTTGGCCAAGATGGCTTTGGCAACAGCGGCAAGGCAAGGTGAATTACTCAAAATGCGGTGGGCGGATGCCGACCTCACCCGCCGATTTATCCTTTTGCGCGCAACAAAAAACGGGGAGGACAGGGCTATGCCGTTGTCATCAGCCGCTTTGGCTGTGCTGGAGAGTTTGCCGCGCAGTATCGATGGCAGGATTTTCCCTGTCACGCAATCACTTGTCATACAGGCATGGGGGCATGCGTGCAAGCGGGCAGGGCTGGTTGACCTGCGATACCATGATCTCAGGCATGAGGCACTGAGCCGCATGGCGGAACGTGGCGGATTGAGCGTGCTGGAGCTGGCGAGCGTGAGTGGACACAAGACACTACAAATGCTCAAGCGTTACACGCATCTGCATGCTTCCGACCTTGCAAAAAAATTGGGGTAGGTTAGCGTGGTGAGTAGCCGAATTCTAACAAAGACTGCTGCAACATCAAGACAGAGGACATCATGATGTCGGCCTCATCGTCATCGGTTGCCAGCGCGCGGATATCGGAGTATCCGATTCGTTTGCAAAGCTGCGCCAATTCCCAGGCCTGCTCATCACTGATAAATAATTCGATTCGCTTCATATTCATTTCCCACCACCTTTCTGCTGCTGGTGCACCTGCGGGTGCGCCTGCTGGTAGTCCTGGTAAGTCTTGACACCACTCCCACCACACTGCACCAGGGCGAACGTAACCAACAGCGCAACACCGCGCGCCACCCAGCGCCAAACCGCGCCACCGAGCTCCCACCCGATGCGCCCGCCGAAGCCATAGCCGAAGCCTTTTTTAATCAGATTCCACATGATCTTCCCTTTCCCTTTCCCAGCATCAACTTCTTGATCAGCCTCTCCATCATTTCCCAGCTCTCAAGCCAAAGTATCGGATCGATTGCAATGATTTTGTCCATGTCTTTTTCTCCCTGGAAGCCCCCCCCAAAAACCGGGGGGGGTTGGTTGTGCCTACGGCTTACGCCCGCACAACGATTTCATCAAAGTAGTCCACACCGCGCTCCGCGTCATGCCTGGATACCCAAACTCGACCAGCCTCAAGCATGTCTCTCCGCAGCTCGTCGTGCGTACCGTTCACCAGTCCCCCAGGCGTGTTTATCTGATTCGGCCTGTGCCAAAGCCTGGCGATCATGTACAGCCGCAATGTTTTGGCATCCGGATGGCCCTCAACAAGTTCCGCAATAACGACCGGCGCGAGCCGTGGGTCAGGATTCCCTATGTATGCACAGCCGTCCTCCTTTTCCAATTCCTGCGCTTCGGCTTCTGCTTCGCTTAAATTTTCGTGCCGGGAAACGATTCGTGGATAACGGACATCCGCATCAAGTTGGACAACTGCATATTTCTTTTCCATTTTCAACACTCCTTAAAATTAACAATGATTTTTGACGCCTGATTTTTGGTGAGCGCCGGGGTGCGGGGCGGAGCCCTGCGGTTTTGTTTTTTCTTCCAGTCGGATGATTCGTTTTGCATAGTATTTCTC
>JBAQUE010000171.1:0-5775 GCA_049297315.1 Rugosibacter sp. | reverse complement strand
GAAAAACGCCAGGCCGTCATCTCCCATGCCGTTACCCAAGGCCTGAATCCCAACGTCCCGATGAAACCCTCCGGCATCGAATGGCTCGGCGACGTGCCGGCGCATTGGGAGCTGAAACGCCTGAAGTACCTTGGCGATGCGATCACCGGACTGACCTATAGCCCAGCAGACATAGTGGAGGACGATACAAACGGAACACTCGTACTCAGGTCGTCAAACGTTCAACACGGTGTGATTACGTTTGACGATAACGTCTATGTTTCTGCCGCGATCCCAGAGGAGTTGGTTACACAAATTGGTGATATTTTGATTTGCTCGCGAAATGGAAGCCGGGCCTTGATAGGCAAAAATGCGACTATCGACGAGACGTCTGTCGGTCTTACATTTGGTGCATTCATGACTGTGTTTCGCAGCAAGCACAGTGCATATTTGGCATGTGTTCTGAATTCACCGTTGTTTGAGTTCCAATCTGGTGCGTTCATGACTTCGACGATTAACCAGTTGACAATTGGTGTCCTGAACAATTTTGAAGTGCCCTTTCCTCCAATCGACGAGCAGAAGGCAATTGTGAGCTTCCTTGCCGTTGAATCCGCCAGGTTCGACACCCTCACCGCCGAAGCCAACCGCGCCATCGCCCTGCTGCAAGAGCGCCGCACCGCGCTGATCTCCGCCGCCGTTACTGGCCAGATTGACGTGCGCCCGCGAAAAGTCGGCGCTGGCGAGACGGCGTGGCAAAGTGCTGAGGCGTGATTCGGCGCATACGGCATGGCGCCAAACCGCCGATTGACAGTCACCAGAACTAGCTATATTGTACAGGTTGGCTATTTTAAGGAATCCTCTCATGATTACCGTTACCTCGGTGGAAGCCCAGAATCGTTTTGGCCAGTTGCTTGACACGGTCCAGCGCGAGCCGGTCGTCATTACCCGGCATGGGCGCACGGCGGCGTTTATTGTTTCTGGCGAGACGTACCAAGCCCTGATCGGACGCGTGGCGGAATCCCCGCAAACGGGGGCTTATCTGAATGCGATTGACGCCTTTCGCGGCCAAGGCCAAGGCGGCGCAACAGCGCGGTTATTGGCTGATCGCCAGACCGACGCGACGAAAGACGCATGAGCCTCTGGCTGTTCGACACGTCGGCCCTCTTGGCATTGCGCGATAACGAAGCGGGAGCCGAGCGTGTCGCGGCCCTGCTCAAGGGTTCGGCGCTGGGCGAGCAGCATTGCTACGGCTGTTTCATGTCGCTGATGGAAGTCTATTACCGGGTGTGGAAGGACGAAGGCGCACAGGCCGGGCATGCGGCCTACCAGGGCTGCCTGGCATTGCCGGTGGAATGGATGCATGAATCCCCTGCCTTGCTGGAGCGTGCGGCAAGCATTAAGGCCGCCCATCCGCTCTCGCTCGCCGATGCCTGGATTGCGGCCTCGGCACTGGAATTGAGCGCGGTTTTGGTACATAAAGACCCCGAATTTGAGAACCTGTCCGGTCTGGTCGAAGAGCGCTTGCCCTACAAGTAGCCGATACCCTATGAGCCTGCACAAAGAAATCAGCTTCGAGAACGAAATTTGCGAGCACCTCGCGGCGCATGGCTGGCTGCATGCCGCGGGCGATGCGGCGCATTACGACCGGGCACGGGCGTTGTTCCCGGCGGATGTGCTGGCCTGGGTGCAGGCTACGCAACCCAAAGCCTGGGAGACGCTGGCCAAAAACCACGGTGCGCAGGCCGCTGAAACGCTGCTGGCGCGGCTGCGCGACCAGCTCGACCAGCGCGGCACGCTGGATGTGCTGCGCCACGGCATCGAGCTGCTCGGCCTTAAAGCGCCGTTAAAACTTGCGGAGTTCAAACCGGCGCTGGCGATCAATCCGGACATCCTCGTCCGCTACGCCGCCAACCGCCTGCGCGTGGTGCGGCAGGTGCGCTATTCGCTGCACTGTGAAAACAGCATCGACCTGGTGCTCTTCCTCAATGGCCTGCCGGTGGCGACCGTGGAGCTGAAAACCGACTTCACGCAGAGCATCGATGATGCGATTGACCAGTACCGCTTTGACCGCCACCCCAAGCCCAAGGGCCAAGCCGTTGAGCCATTGCTGACTTTTATGCAGGGAGCGCTGGTGCATTTTGCGGTGAGCAATAGCGAAGTGGCGATGACGACAAAGCTGGATGGCGCGGCCACACACTTCCTGCCGTTTAACCAGGGCAATGAGGGCGCGGCGGGCAACCCTCCCTCACCCCTGGCCCCTCTTCCAGAAGGCGAGGGGAAATTTTCTGGCGGCCACCGCACGGCGTATCTGTGGGAACAGGTTTGGGCGACGGATAGCTGGCTGGAAATTCTGGGGCGTTATCTGATCGGGCAGCGTGACAAGAAAAATCATCTGACGAGCATCATCTTCCCGCGCTTTCATCAGTTGGATGTGACGCGCAAGTTGCAACGCGCCGTGCTGCATGACGGGCCGGGCGGCAAGTATCTTGTCCAGCACTCGGCAGGCTCGGGCAAAACCAATTCCATCGCGTGGACGGCGCATTTTCTGGCCGAGCTGCACAATGCGCAAAACCAAAAAGTCTTCGATACCGTGCTGGTGGTGTCAGACCGCACGGTGATCGACACGCAGTTGCAGGAGGCGCTGTTCGATTTTCAGCGCACCAGCGGCGTGGTGGCGACGATTACAAACAAGGACGGCAGCAAGAGCGGCAAACTGGCCGCAGCGCTCTCGGGCGATAAAAAGATTGTGGTGTGCACGATCCAGACCTTTCCTTTCGCGCTGGATGCCGTGCGCACGCTGGCCGCCACGCAAGGCAAGCGCTTTGCGGTAATTGCCGATGAGGCGCACAGCTCGCAAACCGGCGAGGCGGCGGCCAAGCTGAAAGCCGTGTTAAGCGCGGAAGAATGGGCAGAGTTGAATGACGGCGGCGAAATCAGCACGGAAGATATTCTCGCCGCGCAGATGGCGACACGGGCCGGGGGCGACAACGGGAATGGCGGCATCACCTTTGTCGCCTTTACCGCGACACCGAAGAACAAGACGCTGGAGCTGTTTGGCACGCGGCCAGACCCGGGCCGAAAGCCCGCACCGGACAATGTGCCCAAGCCCTTTCATGTGTATTCAATGCGCCAGGCCATCGAGGAGAAATTTATTCTCGATGTGCTGCAAAACTACACGCCCTACAAGCTGGCTTTCAAGCTGGCGCATGCAGGCCAGGAAATCAGCGACCAGCAAGTCGAGCGCAGCGCCGCGTTAAAACGCATCATGGGCTGGGTGCGCCTGCATCCTTACAACATCGCGCAGAAGGTGGAAATCGTGGTCGAGCATTTTCGCGATTATGTTTCGCCACTGCTCAACGGCCATGCCAAGGCCATGGTGGTCGTCGGCAGCCGCGTCGAGGCGGTGCGCTGGCAACTGGCCATGCAGAAATACATCAAGGACCGCGGCTACAAGATCGGCACGCTGGTGGCTTTTTCCGGCGAGGTGAATGATCCCTCATCCGGCCCTGATGGTTTTACCGAGAACAGCGCGATGCTGAACCCGAACCTGAAAGGCCGCGACATCCGCGAGGCCTTCAAGGGCGACGAGTATCAAATTTTGTTGGTGGCGAACAAGTTCCAGACCGGGTTTGACCAGCCCCTGCTCTGCGGCATGTATGTGGACAAGCGGCTGGCGGGCATTCAGGCGGTGCAGACGCTCTCGCGCCTGAACCGCGCTTATCCCGGCAAGGACACGACTTATATCGTCGATTTTGTGAACAATACGGAAGAGGTGCTCGCCGCCTTCAAAACCTATTACACGACGGCAGAGCTTGCCGCCACCACCGACCCGCATCTGGTTTTCAACCTGCGCGCCAAGCTGGATGGCGCCGGGCACTATGACGACTTTGAAGTGGATCGCGTGGTGGCGGTCGAACTCAACCCGCAGGCCAGGCAAAGCGAACTGGTCAAGGCGCTGGAGCCCGTGGCAGAGCGCATCATGCGGCGCTACAAAACAGCGCAAAATGCCTTGCGCGTGGCGCTGGAAAAGCAGCTTGATGCTGACATCAAAGCGGCACAAGACGAGTTGGGCGCGCTGGTGCTGTTCAAGAATGACATGGGTGCTTATTTGCGGCTGTACACTTTTCTGTCGCAAATCTTCGATTACGGCAATACGGCGATTGAAAAGCGCGCCATCTTCTACAAGCGCCTGCTGCCTCTGCTGGAATTTGGCCGCGAGCGTGAAGGCATAGACCTCTCCAAAGTCGTGCTCACGCACCATCACCTGAAAAACCTGGGCAAGCACGCGATGCCGCTGAATGATGGCGAGACGCCCGCGCTCGCGCCGATGACCGAGGCGGGCAGCGGCAGCGTGCAAGAGCCGCAAAAAGCCTATATGGGCGAGTTGATCCGCAAGTTGAATGATCTCTTTGAAGGCGAACTCACCGACCAGGACAAGCTGGTTTATGTGAATAACGTGATCAAGGGCAAATTGCTGGAATCGCCAACGCTGCAACAACAGGCGAGCAACAATACCAAGGAGCAATTCGCCAATTCGCCCGACCTGGCCAAGGAACTGATGAGCGCGATCATCGGCGCTCTCGATGCGCACAACGCGATGAGCTCACAGGCGCTGAACTCACCGAAGGTGCAGCTTGGCCTCAAAGACATCCTGCTCAATAATGCCGGGCTTTATGAATCCCTGCGCCATCAGGCCACCCGCGAACCCAACCCTTGCAACTAACCCTCACAGGAACCCATCATGTCCGCACTTTTCCAACCCTTTAAACTCAAAGGCATCACCCTGCGCAACCGCATTGGGGTGCCGCCGATGTGCCAGTATTCCGCCATTGATGGCCGCGTCACCGACTGGCATCAAGTGCATCTCGCCACACTGGCGCGGGGCGGCGCCGGGCTGGTGGTCATCGAAGCCACGGCGGTATCGCCGGAAGGCCGTATCAGCCCGGGCTGCACCGGCATCTGGAATGATGAACTGGGGCAAGCCTACGTGCCCATCGTGCAGGCCATCAAGGCGGCTGGCGCCGTGCCCGGTATCCAGATTGCCCATGCCGGACGCAAGGCCAGCGCCAACCGCCCCTGGGAGGGCGACAACCATATCGCCGAGAGTGATCCGCGTGGCTGGCAGACCATCGCGCCCTCGGCCATCGCTTTCGGCGCCAACTTGCCCAAGGTGCCCAAAGCCATGACGCTGGACGACATTGCCCGCGTGCGCGCGGATTTCACCGCCGCCGCACGCCGCGCGCGGGATGCCGGTTTTGAATGGCTGGAGCTGCATTTCGCCCATGGTTATCTGGCGCAGAGCTTCTTCTCTGCGCATGCCAACCAGCGCACCGACGCCTACGGCGGCAGCTTTGAAAACCGCAGCCGCTTCCTGCTCGAAACCCTCGCCGCCGTGCGCGAAGTCTGGCCTGAACACCTGCCGCTGACGCTGCGCTTTGGCGTCATCGAATTCGACGGCCGCGATGAACAGACGCTGGCCGAATCCATCGAACTCGCCCACCGCTTCAAGGCTGGCGGGCTGGACCTGCTCAGCGTCAGTGTCAGTTTCACCACCCCGAACGCGAACATCCCCTGGGGGCCGGGCTTTCTCGGCCCGTATGCCGAACGCATTCGGCGCGAAGTCGGCATCCCGGTCGCCACCGCCTGGGGCTATGGCGATCCGGCCATCGCCGAGAAAGCGCTACAGGATGGCCAGCTTGACCTGGCGCTGATTGGCAAGGCGCATCTGGCCAATCCGCACTGGACGTATTTCGCCGCACAAGCGCTGAAAATCGACAAGCCCGCCTGGGTCTTGCC
>JBAQUE010000170.1:0-21971 GCA_049297315.1 Rugosibacter sp. | reverse complement strand
GTCCTGGTCTTCTCCGGAGTTCTGAGGCACTTGTCCCGCAGGTGGCTGTAGGCGAACAACACAAGCTTGAGCAGCATTCCGCAGCGACGAGGCGGGAGGCTGCCGCGCAGGCTGGTGCCGATGGGTTTGTAGCGGGCCATGGGCGGTTCCACTATGAACTCCGCAGTCGATCCTTGTTATTCCATTGGGTTCACAGCAGAATGCGCCTATGGAATTACTTTTTCTACAGCTTCGTTGGGCATACGTTCGACACAGGGAGTGAGGCGCGTTAAAATTACTTTATGAGTTTTGAATGGAGCCTATGCCATGAACAAACAACTATTACAGCAAGCACGTGTACTCGACATTGACGAGCAGATTGAGTTGGTTGAGGCCATCTGGGACGGCATTGTTAGTCGGGGCGTCGCGCCGTCGTTGACCGAGGCGCAGAAAACAGAACTTGACCGCCGCCTCGCAGACCACCTTGCCAACCCCGATGATGTGGTTCCCTGGAGCGAAGTAAAGGCTACCGCTCTTGCCAAAATCAGGCAGTGAGCCTACCCGTTACTTTTCATCGTGCCGCCAGCGCAGAGTTCATCGAAGCAAGTGCGTGGTATGAGGCCAAGCGAGCTGGCCTTGCCCTTGAGTTCATGGCTGAGATTGACCGTTGCTTATCGCTGGCCTCTAAACATCCACTCAAGTTTGCCATTGTTCGCGAAGACATTCGGCGTGTCGTCGCCAGTCGTTTCCCGTTCAGCGTTTATCTTCGTGCAGAGAAACATCGCATCGTTGTCTTGGCGGTATTTCATGGCAGCAGAGATCCCTCCATTTGACAGGCCAGAGCCTAATTCCTTCGGTCAAGCGGCGTAAAAAATGGCGCGGATTGTTTCGCGCCATTTTCATTTTGTCCGGGGAAATCACCCTCGCGCCGTCCTGCCATCCGCTACGGCGAAGAGACCTGCCCGCGAAGCGGAATCTGACCAAAGGGAATGCACAGCCCAGGTCTGCAAAGCTGGCCGACGGCTAGGCTACCGCGCCGGTTTGGTCGTTGTGGTAACGGGCGTCGAAGTCAGTCAAGTTCAGCTCGCCGTCGATCAGATGATTCAGCGCGGGCTGGTGTCGATGGGTTTGTAGCGGGCCATGGGCGGCTCCAATATGAACTCCGCAGTCGATCCTTGTTATTCCATTGGGTTCGCAGCAGAATGCGCCTATGGAATTACTTTTTCTACAGCTTCGTTAATTTCATTCCGCCGTTGTCGAAAGCCCGCCATGCGGTGGGCTTTTTTTTGCCATGCTCGCGTAAAATCAGCGCCTTATAAAGTGTTGCCCAGACCATGACCGCCGCCGAAATCCGCCAGAAATTCCTCGATTTCTTCGCCTCCAAAGGGCATCAAATCGTCGCCTCCAGCCCGCTGGTGCCGCATGAAGACCCGACGCTGCTATTCACCAACGCGGGCATGAACCAGTTCAAGGATGTCTTTCTCGGCTTTGACAAACGCCCTTACAGCCGCGCCACCACTTCGCAAAAATGCGTGCGCGCCGGCGGCAAGCATAACGATCTGGAAAATGTCGGCTACACCGCGCGGCACCACACGTTTTTCGAGATGCTCGGCAATTTCAGTTTTGGCGACTACTTCAAGCGCGACGCGATTCGTTACGCCTGGGAATTGCTCACCGAAGTCTTCAAGCTGCCCAAGGAAAAACTCTACGTCACCGTGTATGCCGAAGACGACGAGGCCTATGACATCTGGACCAAAGAGATTGGCCTCAGCCCCGAGCGCGTGATCCGCATTGGCGACAACAAGGGCGCGCGGTATGCGTCCGACAATTTCTGGATGATGGGCGACACCGGCCCCTGCGGCCCGTGCACCGAGATTTTTTACGATCACGGCGAGCACATTCCCGGCGGTTTGCCCGGCACGCCGGAAGAGGATGGCGACCGTTATATCGAAATCTGGAACAACGTGTTCATGCAGTTCAACCGCGAGAAAAGCGGCGACGAGTATGTGATGCACCCGCTGCCCAAGCCCAGCGTGGACACCGGCATGGGCTTGGAGCGCATTACCGCCGTGCTGCAACACGTGCATAGCAATTACGAAATTGACCTGTTCCAGAACCTGATCCAAGCTGCGGCGCGCGAGACGCAGTGCGAAGACCTCGCCAGCCCCTCGCTCAAGGTGCTGGCCGACCACATCCGCGCCACGTCGTTTCTGATTGCCGATGGCGTGATCCCCGGCAACGAAGGGCGCGGCTATGTCCTGCGCCGCATCATCCGCCGCGCCATCCGCCACGGCTACAAGCTGGGCGTGCGCGCGGCCTTCTTCCACAAGCTGGTGCCTGATCTGGTGGCCGACATGGGCGCGGCATATCCCGAACTCCTGGCTGAGCGCACGCATATCATGGCGTTGCTGAAACAAGAAGAAGAGCGCTTTTTTGCCACGATAGAAAACGGCATGATGATTCTGGACGCCGAAATTGATCCAGTTCAATTTGAGCTTAACGATTTTCTGGTGAGAGAAAGAGATGCTGAATTGCTTGATTTTCCTTCTGATGTTGGACCGAATGGAAATGGGAATTATTGGGTTAAAACCAAGCATGGGGAGGGCGCTTTAATTATTCGTGCTTATTCAACTGAAGCTGAAGCGATTAGGCAAGCACCTATTGTCGCGGCAGATGTTATTGCGCGATTGACACGTTCGAGTTTGCCACGAGCTAGAACTAACCTGTTTCTTCGTTTCTTGGTGAAAGGAGGGTGTAGTTCCGATGTTCAGGACTTGTTTGATGCAGCTCTAGCTCGGGAAAGAATCGCAAATCAGGCGGGTTCATTTTTGAATGCAACAATTAGTTCTGTGCGTAGTAGGACTTTGAGTGGCGTGACAGCATTCAAGCTGCACGACACCTACGGCTTCCCGCTCGATCTGACACAGGATGTATGCCGCGAGCATGGCGTGACGGTAGATGCAGCTGCATTTGACAAGGCGATGGCGCAGCAGAAAGAGCAGGCGCGTGCCGCAGGCAAGTTCAGGATGGTGGCGAATGTTGACTACACAGGTGCGGCGACCGACTTCCAAGGCTACGCCGCGCTGGAAACCCAAGCCACCGTGCTGGCTTTGTACAAGGATGGCGTGGCGGTCAATGCATTAGCCGAAGGCGAGCTGGGCATTGTGGTGCTGGACCGCACGCCGTTCTACGCCGAATCCGGCGGCCAGGCGGGCGACCGCGGCGAGCTGCGCGGCGGCGGGGCGATTTTCAGCGTCGAAGACACGCAAAAAATCCAGGCGGATGTATTTGGTCATCATGGCATTGTCACGACAGGTTTATTAAAAGTTTTGAACCCGTCTCTGGGCGGCGTTGGCATGACGGCGGCTGTCGACGCGGTAGCGCGTGCGCGCACCGCGCGCCACCACTCGGCCACGCACTTGCTGCACAAAGCGCTGCGCGACCGGCTCGGCCCCCACGTGCAGCAAAAAGGCTCGCAAGTGGATGCCAGCAAAACACGCTTTGACTTCGCCCACACTCAGCCCTTGAGCAGCGCCGACATTGCGCATATCGAACAGCAAGTGAATGCCGAAATCCTGGCCAACGCCGCCACGCATGCCTGCGTGCTGCCGCTGGAAGAAGCCAAAAAAACCGGCGCCATGATGCTGTTCGGCGAGAAATATGGCGACGAAGTGCGCGTGCTGGAAATCGGCAGCAGCCGAGAACTGTGCGGCGGCACGCATGTGGCGCGCACGGGCGACATCGGCCTGTTCAAAATTACGCTGGAAACGGGTGTGGCTGCCGGTGTGCGACGCATCGAAGCGGTGTGCGGCGATATTGCCCTGGCGCAGATCCAGGCCAGCCAGTATCTGCTCGACACGGTGGCCAGCGAAATCAAATCGCCCGTGCCGGAAGTGGCCGAGCGTGTCGTACAAATGCTGAACCACGTCAAGCATCTGGAAAAGGAAGTCGCGCGCCTGACTTCAAAACTCGCCGCGCATCAAGGGGACGATCTGGCCGCGCAAGCGGTTGAGGTGGGTGGCGTGAACATGCTGGCCGCCAGGCTGGATACGGCGGATGTGAATGCCTTGCGCGAAACCATGGACAAGCTGAAAGACAAGCTGAAGTCCGCCGTGATCCTGCTCGCTGCGGTGAATGAAGGCAAAGTGAGCCTGATTGCAGGCGTAACGGCCGACCTGACCAGCCGCTTCAAAGCCGGTGAGTTGGTCAACTTCATTGCCGCGCAAGTCGGCGGCAAGGGCGGCGGCCGCGCCGATATGGCGCAGGCGGGTGGTACGGATGCAGCGGCTTTGCCCGCCGCGCTGGCTTCGGTGAAAGCCTGGGTCGCGGGCAAGTAATCGTACTAATTGTTTAGCCTAATGGCCGGCGGCAAAGTCGGTATTGATGCCCGGCCAGGCAGTTTGTAACGCTGTCTTGAATTCCTGCTGAATCCGCTGAAGCGCTTTTTGTGTATCCGCTTCAAAACGCAAAACCACCACCGGCGTGGTGTTCGAGGCGCGCGCCAGGCCAAAGCCATCGGCATATTCGGCGCGCACGCCGTCAATGGTAATCAGCTCGCGAGCCGTGGGAAATTGTCCGCCTTTTTGCAGCTTCGCCACCAGCGCATGCGGCTCGCCTTCGTTCATCTTGATGTTGAGTTCGGGCGTTGAAATGGCATTCGGCAGATGTTTCAACGGCCAGTTCGCATTTTTCCAGCGCGAGACGATTTCGAGCAGCCGCGCGCCGGCATACAGGCCGTCGTCAAAGCCATACCAGCGCTCCTTGAAGAACATGTGCCCGCTCATCTCGCCCGCCAGCGGCGCGCCGGTTTCTTGCAGCTTGGTTTTGATCAGCGCGTGGCCGGTGTTCCACATCAGAGGTTTGCCGCCTTGAAAACGAATGGATTCGGCCACCCAGCGCGAGCACTTCACGTCATAAATGATTTGCGCACCGGGATTGCGCGTCAGCACGTCCGCCGCAAACAGCATCAATTGCCGATCAGGAAAAATGATTTCGCCATCCTTGGTAACTACACCAAGACGATCGCCATCCCCATCAAACGCCAGGCCGAGTTCGGCATCCGTTTCGCGCAGCGCGCGCTGTACATCCTTGAGATTTTCCGGCTTGGAGGGATCGGGATGGTGGTTGGGGAAATGGCCATCCACTGCGCAGAACAGTTCGACAACTTCACAGCCGAGACGGCGGAAAAGTTCCGGCGCAATCGCCCCGGCCACGCCATTGCCGCAGTCGATAACAATTTTCATCGGCCGCGCGAGTTTCACATCGCCGACGATGCGCGCGAGGTACGCGGCGCGGACATCGGCATGGCGCACGCTGCCACGGCCTCCGGCGCCATGCGAAAAGTCGGCGCTGGCGATCCGGCGGCGCAGGTTTTGAATCATCTCGCCGTACAGTGTCTGCCCGGCGAGCACCATTTTCAGGCCGTTGTAATCGGGTGGATTGTGGCTGCCGGTGACTGACACGCAACTGCTGGCGCCCAGCTCGTGTGCGGCAAAATAACTCAGCGGCGTGGGGACGCAGCCGATGTCGATGACATCGACACCCGCCAGCGTGATGCCCTCGGTCAGCGCAGCGGAGAGCACCGGGCCGGAAAGGCGGCCATCGCGGCCGACGGCAATCGCCGCAATGCCGCGGTCGCTGGCTTCGCTGCCCAGCGCCTGGCCGATCAGGCGCACGGCATCGACGGTCAGCGTTTTATCCACGATGCCGCGGATGTCATAGGCTTTGAAAATTTCGGGGGCGATGGTCGACATGGTTTGCGCCTTTGGGAAGAGGAAAAAGCTTGATTATGGCACTCGCGTGTTTAACGCAAATGACTGGCGAAATAATTCAACAGGCGTTGCGGCAGCCAGTCGATATGCCCAGGCCACGCACCCTGTACAAAACCGGCATGGCCGCCATGCGGCAGAAGCTGTAGCGTCATGGCCTCCGGCAGGGTGTGCGCAAGCGGCAAGGCGCTGCGCGGCAAAAACGGGTCGTCGGCAGCATGCACCAGCAGCGTCGGCGTGTTGATTGTGCCGAGCAAGGGCCCCGCGCTGGCGCGGGCATAGTAGTCCGCCGCATCGCGAAAGCCGTGCAGCGGCGCGGTCGCGGCATCGTCGAATTCGCCCAGCGTGCGGCTGCGCCGGACGCGCTCCACATCGACCAGGCCGGGGAAGCGCTGCGCCTTGGCCAGGGTTTTGGGAATCAGGCTGCGCAAAAAATGTCCCGTATAGGCACGCGACATGCCCTGTGAGAGCATCGCATTGGCGGCGGCCAGATCATGCGGTGCGCTGACTGCCGCGGCCGCGGCGAGCAATGATGGACCATCGGTTTCCGCCAGCCATTTGAGCAAGACATTGCCGCCCAGCGAGACACCGGCAGCAAACAACGCAGGCCAGCCGAGCGCATGCAGGCGACGCAGAATCCAGTCGACTTCCGCCGCATCGCCCGAGTGGTAGGCGCGCGGCAAGCGGTTGGGCTCACCGGAGCAGCCACGAAAATGCACCACCACACCATGCCAACCGCATACATGTATGGCATGCATCAGGCGGCGTGCGTAATGACTGCGCGAATCGCCTTCAAGGCCATGGAACAGCACCACGCAGGGTTTGTCTGGCAAGCCGTGCACCCAGTCCACATCGATGAAATCGCCATCCGGCGTATCCCAGCGCTGGCGGCGATAGGCTGGCAACGCTCCCTTGATCAGCAGTGGCCAGACGGTTTGCGCATGCGCATTGCGTAACCAGGGTGGCGCTTGAAAAAGTGGCGCGCCGGAAGACACGCCAGGTTGCATCAATGCAAGACCTTGGGCATGTCGTCCAGGCTGTCTGGCGGCACCGGCGAGGCGTGATGCGCCACCATGCGCCAGCCCAGCGCGCCGCGCGTGTAGATGTTGGTGGCGGCCACCGGCGCGGCCAGGCCTTCACCGCCGGCCTGGCCAAACTGCTCCAGCACGTTGCTGATGAAGGCGAAGGGCGTGACGAACTGGCTTTGCTGCGTGACGCGCAGTGTGAGCCGGGCGTCATTCGAGAAAATCCGCCGCCATGACTCACGCACCTCGGCGTAACCGCTCAGCCGCGGCCAGCCGGGATGGATGCAGATGACTTCTTCATCTTCCGACCAGACTTGCATCATGGCCTCCAGGTCACCAGCGGCCAGCGCTTCATAGAAGGCGGCCTCGACGTCTTGCGGATTGGCGAAAATCTTGTTGGCGGGCATGTTCACGGGGGTAACAGTTTGAGCACGGTTTCCGGCTTGAGGCCGTTGAGGCAATCGAGATGCCCGAGTGGACATTCGCGCTTGAAGCAGGGGCTGCACGGCAGCTGCTGCGAGAGGATGCGCGCGGTCGGCGACAGCGGTGGCGTATAGCCTGGCGAGGATGAGCCATACAGCGCCACCAATGGCCGGTCGAGGGCAGCGGCCACATGCATCAGGCCGGAGTCGTTGGTGACCACGGCGTGCGCCGTGGCGATCAGGTCAATCGCCTGGTCGAGCGTTGTCTGCCCGCACAGGTTGATCGCCACACCGCCGGAGGCCTGCACGATCTGCTCGCCCAGCGCGGCATCATTCGCCGAACCGAGAATCCAGACGGGCGTTTCGGGGCTGGCGATATGCCGCGCCAGCGTGGCGAAATGCCAGGTCGGCCAGCGCTTGGCCGGGCCATATTCGGCACCGGGGCAAAGAATCACCGGCGTGACATTTTCCGCCAGGCCGAGGGTGCGCCGCACCGCCCATTGTTGCGCCGGTGTCGAGCGCAAGGCCGGACGCGGCAAGTCGGCAGGCAGCGGTCCGGCCAGCTCGGCATACCGCTGCACAAGTTGCGGATGCGCCGCCGCATCCAGCCGATGCCGTTCGGTGAGCAAGCCGTAGCGCGCCTCGCCCTGATAGCCGATGCGCTGCGGGATGCGGGCGAAGAAGGGCACCAATGCCGATTTCCACGAATTGGGCAGCACGTAGGCATGCGAAAAACCGGCGCTGGCGAGACGGCGGCCTAATGCATAGCGCGCCGAAAAATTGAATTCCCCATGCGCAAAAGGGCTGGTGATGACTGCATCGACTTCCGCCATGCGCGCCAATAACGGCGCTGCCCAGTCGGCGGCCAAGACCTCGATGCGCGCCGTGGGGTGCTGGCGCTTGAGCAGCATCAGCAAGGGTTGCGCAAGTATCGTGTCGCCTATCCATGACGGCGCGACAATGAGAATCTTCACAGAATCTTCACGCGCGGCACGCCATCAGTGATGGCCGGTGGGCCGCTCGCCGGTGAAGCGGTACAGCGTGCCGCAATAGGGGCAGGCCGCTGTTCCTGCTGGGCTGGCGAAAACATCGAGATATACCCGCGGATGCCTTGCCCATAGTGGCGCATCGGGGCGCGGGCAGGTCAGCGGCAGGTCTTGCGCCGTGATATTGACTTCGCGTTTGCTGTCATCGGGAGCGGTCATCGGGAACACCTCAAACAGGGGTAAGCCAGTCGGCGTGGGCGGGCACGTGGCCATTCACGACATCGAAAAACAGGGCTTGCAGGCGCGTGGTCACCGGGCCGCGTGCACCACTGCCGATGGTGCGGTTATCCAGCTCGCGGATCGGCGTGACCTCGGCGGCCGTGCCGGTGAAGAAGGCTTCGTCGGCAATGTAGATATCGTCACGCGTCAGGCGTTTGGCGATCACCTGGTAGCCAAGTTCATTGGCCAGGGTGATGACCGAACTGCGCGTGATGCCGATCAGCGCAGAAGCGACTTCCGGTTCATAGATCACGCCGTTTTTGACCACGAACAGGTTTTCTCCAGCGCCTTCGGCGACAAAGCCGTCGACATCCAATAACAAGGCTTCATCGTAGCCATCTTCGGTGGCTTCCATGTTGGCCAGGATCGAATTGGCATACGTGCCGGAAAATTTCGCGCGCGACATATTCACATTCACATGATGCCGCGAATAACTTGAAGTCTTGACGCGGATGCCCTTTTCCATGCCGTCTTCGCCCAGATAGGCGCCCCACGGCCAGGCAGCGATGGCTACATGGGTTTGCGCGCCACGTGGCGAGACACCCATTTTTTCCGAGCCGTAAAAAGCGATCGGGCGGATGTAGCAGGATTCCAGCTTGTTGGCGCGCACGACTTCTTTTTGCGCTTCGATCAACGTCTCCTTGTCCCAGGGCATCGGCATGCGATAGATGTGCGCGGAATTGAACAAGCGCTCGGTGTGTTCCTGCACGCGGAAAATGGCGGTGCCGGAGACTGTCTTGTAGGCGCGCACGCCCTCGAATACGGCCAGGCCATAGTGCAGCGAATGGGTCAGCACGTGGGTGTTGGCTTCGCGCCAGGGTACGAGTTTCCCGTCGTACCAGATGAAGCCGTCACGGTCGGCCATGGACATAATCAATCTCCAGCAATTTGTTAGGTAAGGCGGCGATTTTAACAGGGGCGCTAAAATGCGCGTATGAATCATTCATCCCAAGGCTCGCAAATGTCTGTCTGGAAACCGCATGTCACCGTTGCCGCCATCATTGAACGCGGCGGGCAGTTTCTGCTGGTGGAAGAAGAAACCCCGGACGGCCTGCGCTTCAACCAGCCCGCCGGCCATCTGGATGAGGGCGAATCCCTGATTGCGGCCTGCACGCGCGAAACGCTGGAAGAGACGGCCTGGGGTTTTACGCCCACCGCATTGGTGGGCATTTATCAATGGCCGCGTCCGCAACGGGATATTACTTATCTGCGTTTCGCCTTTGCTGGCGTATTGGGCGAATACGACACACAACGCAAACTGGATGTCGGCATTGTGCGCGCGGTATGGATGACGGCGGAGGAAATCCAGGCCACGCAAGCGCGGCATCGCAGCCCGCTGATCTGGCAATGCGTGGCGGATTATCTTGCTGGCCGGCGCTTTCCGCTGGATCTGATCCGGCATTACGCCTGATGCGTTGGCTGTTCGCCTTGTCATTGTTCTGTGCGGCAGCGGCGCATGCGGATGAGCCGGCGTATGGGCAAGTTTCAGTCTGTTACAACTACGGGTGCGCGACCCAGGCGATAGTGAATTTTTCGGCGCAGCAATTGCAGCAGGTGGATCAACTGCTGGCCAGCGCAGAGGATGCCGGACATGAGCGGCAATTGCTGGCGCAAGCCATCGGTCAGCTCTACGCCTGGGCCGGTGAACAAACGCCAATCCATGTCGACCGTGCGGGCAACTATGCCGATGCCGGCGTAAGTGGCGAGATGGATTGCATCGACCACTCGACTACCACCACACGCTTTTTGCGCATGCTGGAGCAGCGCGGCGCGCTGCATTTTCATCACGTTATCGCCATGACGCGACGCGGCTGGATATTCCAGCATTTCACGGCGACGGTTGAAGAGCGGCGACCGGTAGCGCCAGCCGCCACAGCGATTGCCTTGGCGCAGCCCCAGCGCTTTGCCGTCGATAGCTGGTTTGTCGATAATGGCAAACCGGCGATTGTCCTGCCGCTTGACCAGTGGTTCAGTTATGGAGGTCCGGGTGTCTAAGGAAAAAGGAAAAGTCGTTGTCGGTTTGTCCGGCGGCGTGGATTCGGCGGTTGCCGCGTTGCTGTTGAAGCGGGCCGGTTATGAAGTCATTGGCCTGTTCATGAAAAACTGGGAAGGCGACGATACCGACGAGTACTGCTCGTCACGTCAGGACCTGGTGGATGCGGCGGCGGTGGCCGATGTCATCGGCATTGAATTCGAAGCCGTCAATTTCGCCGCCGAATACCGCGAGCGCGTGTTCGCGGATTTCCTGCGCGAATATCAGGCCGGCCGCACGCCCAACCCCGACGTTTTATGCAATTCGGAAATCAAGTTCAAGGCTTTTCTCGACCATGCCCTGGCGCTCGGTGCAGACAAGATCGCCACCGGACACTACGCGCAAGTGCGCGAGTTTCTTGGCGAATGGCAATTGCTCAAGGCCGAGGATGGCACCAAGGATCAAAGCTATTTCCTGCACCGGCTGAATCAGGCGCAACTCGCCAAAACGCTGTTTCCCATCGGCCATCTATACAAACGCGATGTGCGCAAGATCGCCGCTGAGGCTGGCCTGCCCAACCATGCGCGCAAGGATTCCACCGGCATCTGTTTCATTGGCGAACGGCCTTTCCGCGAATTCCTGTCGCGTTACCTGCCCAAACAGCCCGGCGAGATCCGGATTTTTGGCACGGATCGCGTCATCGGCCACCATGAAGGCTTGATGTATTACACCCTTGGCCAGCGCGAAGGCCTGGGTATCGGCGGGGTCAAAGGTGCGCCCGAGGAGCCCTGGTTCGTCGCCAGCAAGGACATGCAGCACAATATTCTTTACGCTGTACAGGGCCACCAGCATCCCGCCTTGCTTGCGCAAGGCCTTGTGGCGACTGATCTTTCTTGGGTTTCCGCGAAACCGCCGCACACCCATTGGGTGTACGCTGCGAAGACGCGTTACCGGCAGGCCGATGCCGCCTGCCAGATTGAGCGCATTGGTGATAGTGAATGTGAAGTTGTTTTTGCCGCACCGCAATGGGCGGTCACGCCGGGACAATCTGTTGTAATCTATGAATCGTGCGTTTGCTTGGGTGGGGGAATCATCGTCAATAGCCTGGTGCAAAATGCATAAATGGCTTGTACACGCTTGTAAAAAGGGGTTTAGAATCTTTCTCGGGTAAATGCCCGCAAATTTCTGGAGGTATTTTTGAATGAACAAAGCTGAACTGATTGAAATTGCAGCCGATGGAGCCGACATCAGCAAAGCGGCTGCCGGCAAGGTGCTGGATAGCCTGACTGCCGCGGTTGTAAAAGCTGTTTCCAAGGGTGACACCGTAACGCTCGTGGGCTTCGGCACATTCAAGTCTGCCAAGCGCGCCGCGCGTACCGGCAAGAACCCGAAGACGGGCGCCACCATCAAGATTGCCGCGACTACCGTGCCGAAGTTCAGTGCGGGCGCTGGCTTCAAGGAAGCGGTTTCCGGCAAGAAGAAGGTTGCAAAGAAGTAAGCAGGAAGAATTCGGCTTTTACCACAACGGGCCCGCGTCGCGGGCCCGTTGTTTTTCAGGCCAGTGTATTGATCTGATTGCAAGGACAAACCATGATCGCCATACAACATCAGGATCACCTCGTCGAATTCGCCGTTCTGGGTGAATTCACGCTCGCTGATTTCAAGGAATTCGAAGAACTCGTTTTGTACAAGATAAAATTTTCCGGGCCGGTGAACCTGTGCGTCGACTTGCGCGAAATGCTTGGCTTGACCATCGATGTGGCGTGGGAAGAGATGCGTTTTTCACGCGCCCATGTGAATGACTTCACGCGCATTGCGGTGCTTACCGGCAGCCAGTGGGCGTCATGGAGCGTCTGGTTGTCGCAGTTGTTCGTGAATGCCGAAGTGCGGGTTTTTGCAGAAGAGGATGCGGCGCGCACCTGGCTTACCGAAACAGGTGTGCAGTAAGTCGCCGAATTACCCCGCCTGGTGCCGCGCCAATGCCCAGGCCACATGCTCGCGCACCAGTGCTGATGGGTGGTCGGCGCGGGCGCGCAAGGCGCTGATCACCGCGCTATCCGTCGGTGCATTGCCCAGCGCCACGGCGATGTTGCGTAGCCAGCGCTCATGGCCGATGCGGCGGATGGCCGAACCCGCCAAGCGGTCATTGAATTCGGCTTCTTCCCAGGCAAACAGTTCCACCAGCGTGGCCTGGTCCAGACTGTGGCGCGGCGCGAAATCGGCTTCGCCGGTGAGTGGTGAAAAGCGGTTCCACGGGCAGGCCAGCTGGCAATCATCACATCCATAAATGCGATTGCCCAACATCTCGCGCAAGGATTCCGGAATGCTGTTCTTGAGCTCTATGGTCAGGTAAGAGACGCAGCGCCGCGCATCAAGCTGATACGGCGCGACGATGGCTTCTGTCGGGCAGCTGTCGATGCAGGCCGTGCACGTGCCACAGTGGTCGGTGACCGGCGTATCCGGCGGTAGCGGCAGCTCGCTGTATATCTCGCCGAGGAAGAAATACGATCCAGCTTCGCGATCCAGCAGCAAGGTGTGCTTGCCGCGCCAGCCCAGCCCGCCTTGCTGCGCCAGTTGCACTTCCATCACCGGCGCGGAGTCGGTGAATACCCGATGGGCAAATTCACCCAATCCATTTGTCATGCGGTCGGCAAGCTGTTGCAGGCGCGCGCGCATCAGCTTGTGGTAATCGCGCCCCAGCGCATAGCGTGCGACATACGCGCGGCTGGCGTCATCCAGCGTGGCTTGCGGGTCGGCGCTGGCGCTGCGGTAGTTCATGCGCACGGTAATGATGCTTTGCGTGCCGGGCAGCAACCCGGCGGGTTGCGCGCGCTTGTGGCCGGTGGGCGAGGTGTGCGCCGCCATATAATCCATCTCGCCGTGAAAACCGGCGGCCAGCCAATCGGCCAGCCGTTGTTCGGCGTCACCAGTGTCCGCGCGCGAAAAGCCGACAGCGTCAAAACCCAGTTCGCGGCCCCAGCGCCGGATGTCTTCTTTTACCGTATTCCATTCATCATGCATGATGCCGCACATCTTACTGTAGCCACCACCCTGCCCGATGAGGCCGCGACGCTGGCGTTTGCCGCGCGGCTGGCGTACAGCCAGTGTTTGGCGCCGGGGCTGGTGATCTGGCTGGAAGGCGATCTCGGCGCCGGCAAAACCACGCTGGTGCGCGGCCTGCTGCGCGCGCTGGGTGAAACCGGTCCGGTGAAGAGCCCGACTTACACCCTGCTTGAAGTTCACGTAGTTTCTGGATTACACTTATATCACTTTGATTTTTATCGACTCAATCAGCCAGAAGAATATCTCGATGCAGGGCTTGATGATTATTTTTCAGGAAGTGGTGTTTGTCTGGTCGAATGGCCCGGCAAGGCCGCGCCGTATCTGCCGCCCGCTGATTTACTTATCGAACTGCGCGTTACCGACAAACCGGGTTCTGCTGATGGGCGGCAACGCGAAATCATCTGCCATGCCAGCAGCCTGCGGGGGCGCGCATGCCTGACCGCCGCGACATCCTCAAGCTCGCCGCCGCCAGCCTGACGCTATGGGTCACAAAAGTCGGCGCTGGTGAGACGGCGACGAGCATCCTGGCCGTGCGCGTGTGGCCCGCCGCCGACTACACGCGGGTTACTCTGGAACATGACCAGCCAATCAAATTCACCTACCTGCTGGTCAAAGACCCCGCGCGGCTGGTGGTCGATCTTGAAGGCGTCGAATTCAATTCCGTGCTGCAATCCCTGCCCTCGAAAATTCTCGATAGCGACCCGTACATCAAGCTCATTCGCGCCGGACGTAACCGGCCGGGTGTGGTGCGCCTTGTCATTGAGCTGAAAAGCGAGATCAGGCCGCAGGTTTTCTCGCTGCAACCGGTCGGCGAATACGGTCACCGGCTGGTGCTGGATCTTTATCCGGCGCAACCCGTGGATCCGTTGATGGCCTTGCTTGACAAGTCAGAGGCAGCGCAGCCCATATCCGAGTCGCCGCCTGCGGCAACCGGTGATGCAGCGAATGCGCCACCACAAAAGCCGGCGCCTGAAATCGCCCGTTTGGTGACCATTACGCTGGACCCCGGGCATGGCGGCGAAGACCCCGGCGCCATCGGCCGTGGCGGCAGCCATGAAAAAGATGTGACGCTTGCCGTCGCGCGCAGGTTAAAAGCAAAGATTGATGCCGTGCCCAACATGCGCGCCGTGCTCACCCGTGATGGCGATTTCTTCATCCCGCTGCAGCAGCGCGTGGAAAAAGCCCGCCGTGTGCACGCCGACCTTTTCGTCTCGGTGCATGCCGACGCCTTCATCAAAACCACCGCGCGCGGCTCCAGCGTCTTTGTGCTCTCGGAACACGGCGCCAGCAGTTCCGCCGCGCGCTGGCTGGCAAAAAAGGAAAATGCTGCCGACTTGATTGGCGGCGTGAATATCGGCGTCAAAGACCCCTACCTGGCGCGCACCCTGCTTGACCTTTCGCAGACCGCAACGATCAACGACAGCCTCAAACTGGGCCGCGCCGTCCTCGGCGAACTTGGCCGGATCAATACCCTGCACAAAGGCCAGGTGGAACAGGCCGGCTTTGCCGTGCTCAAGGCGCCGGACATCCCCTCGATCCTGATCGAAACCGCCTTCATCTCGAATCCGGAAGAAGAAAAACGGCTGAATGACGAAGACTATCAGGATCGCATGGCCGAGGCGATCCTGCAGGGCTTGCGCCGTTATTTCTCGAAAAATCCGCCGCTGGCAAAATCCAAGCTGGCACGGCTGGATTAGGCCGGAAACTTAACTCGCTCAGCCTATCTTTTCGCGCACGGCGGCGGCGATTTCATAGGAATGCACGCGCGCCGCATGGTCGAAAATCTGGCAGTTGATCATCAGTTCATCGGCGCCGGTGCGCGCGATGAACTCCGTCAATCCCTTGCGCACGGTGTCCGGCGAACCGACGGCTGAGCAGGAGAGTATCTGCTCAAGCTGCGCCTTTTCGTGCGACGCCAGCGTGCTGGCGTAATCCGCCGCCGGCGGGGGCAGTTGCGTTGGCCGGCCGCGGCGCAGGTTGGTGAAAGATTGCTGCATCGAGCTGGCGAGCAGCTGTGCCTCCGCATCAGTGTCTGCGGCGAAGACGTTGAAACCCAACATGACATACGGTTTTTGCAATTGTTCCGAAGGGCGGAACTGAGTGCGGTAAATCTCTATCGCCTGTTCCATTTGCGCCGGCGCGAAATGCGAGGCGAATGCAAAGCGCAGGCCGAGCGCGGCGGCCAGCGTCGCGCCGAACAGGCTGGAACCCAGAATCCAGATCGGTATGTTCAATCCCTCGCCGGGAACGGCGCGCACGGCCTGTCCCTCTTGCGCCGGCGCGAAATAGGCCATCAGTTCGAGGACATCGCGGGGGAACTGGTTTTCATCGGCGGACAAATTGCGCCGCAACGCGCGCGCCGTGACCTGATCGGAGCCGGGTGCGCGGCCGAGGCCAAGATCGATGCGGCCGGGGAATAGCGATTCCAGCGTGCCGAATTGTTCGGCGATGACCAGCGGCGAATGGTTCGGCAACATGATGCCGCCCGCGCCGACGCGGATGGTTTTGGTGCCGGCCGCAACATGCCCGATAAGCACCGAGGTGGCCGCGCTGGCGATGCCGGGAATGCCGTGGTGTTCGGCCACCCAGTAGCGGTTATAGCCAAAGCCTTCGGCATGCTGGGCGAGATCCAGCGTGTTGCGAAACGATTGTGCGGCATTGCTGCCCTGGAGAATGGGCGAGAGGTCGAGTACGGAAAAAGGGATCATGATTTTGCCGGTCAATGAAATTTATGCGCTCAGCAGGCCGGGGCAACCGGCGATGGCCCGCCAGTGTATTACCAAATGACTGTTTGCATCTGCCGCAGCCGCGCAAAATCAAGACGCTATGCAGTCCCGGCTTGATATAATCAGCGGTTTCCCGCAGTCCGAGCCCCATCATCCCATCCATGCTGGTTTTCCGCGGAGTCCCCCGGCGGGCGACGACGTCTACGGTGTTGACCATCGGCAATTTCGATGGCGTCCATCGTGGCCATCGCGCCCTGCTTGAACGGCTGGTCGCCAAGGCGCGCGAATACGCGCTGCCGGCGACCGTGCTGACGTTCGAGCCGCATCCACGCGAATTTTTTGCGCCTGGAGAAGCGCCGGCGCGTCTTTCCAACCTGCGTGAAAAACTCGAACTGCTCGCCGATTGCGGCGTCGATCAGGCGCATGTCTGCCGTTTCAATGCCGCGCTGGCCGCGCTGACGGCGGATGAGTTCATTGAACGCATCCTGGTCAGCGGCCTGTCGGTACGTCACTTGATCATTGGCGATGATTTCTGTTTTGGCAAAGGACGCCAGGGCAATTTTGATTTGCTGCGCCAGGCGGGCGCGGCGCATCGCTTTGTGGTCGAGGCCATGCCCACCATTGCGCAGGGCAGCTTGCGGGTTTCCAGTTCCGCCGTGCGCGATGCGCTGGCCGCTGGCGATATTACCGGCGCCAGCACTTTGCTCGGCCGCCCGTATGTGATTGCCGGCCGCGTCATGCACGGCAAGAAAATCGGCCGCACGCTGGGCTTTCCGACGCTGAACCTGCGCATCAAGCATGCGCGGCTGGCGGTGTCCGGCATCTTCGCGGTGACCGTTTCGGGCATTGATGCCCGGCCATTGCCGGGCGCCGCCAACATCGGTGTGCGGCCGACCCTGGCGGATGGCCTGCGGCCAGTGCTGGAAGTGCATCTGCTGGATTTCGACCGCGATATTTATGGCGCGCATGTCACGGTAAACTTCCTGTGCAAGCTGCGCGACGAAGAAAAATTCGATTCCCTGGATTTACTCAAAGCGCAAATCGGCCGTGACGTCACGGCGGTGCGCGCTTATTTTGATGCCTGTTCAAACGGTGGCGATACAGATGGCTGATTACCGCAAAACCCTCAACATGCCGGACACGCCCTTTCCGATGCGCGGTGATCTGGCCAAGCGCGAACCGGGCTGGATCAAGGCCTGGCAAGAGCAGAAGCTGTACAACAAAATCCGCGCCGTTGCCAAAGGCCGCCCGCGCTTCGTGTTGCACGACGGCCCGCCGTATGCCAATGGCGATATTCATCTCGGCCATGCGGTGAATAAATTGTTGAAAGACATCATCGTGCGCTCGAAAACCCTGGCCGGGTTTGATGCGCCCTACGTGCCGGGCTGGGATTGCCACGGCTTGCCGATCGAACACAAGATCGAAGTGCTGCACGGCAAAAACCTGCCCGCCGACAAGGTGCGCGAACTGTGCCGCGCGTTTGCCGCCGAGCAGGTCGAGATTCAGAAAAAAGGCTTCATCCGCCTGGGTGTGCTGGGCGATTGGGATAATCCTTATCTGACCATGAACTTTGCCAACGAAGCGGGCGAGATTCGCGCGCTGGCCGAGATGGTCAAGCAGGGCTGGGTGTTCAAGGGCTTGAAGCCGGTGAACTGGTGTTTTGATTGCGGCTCGGCGCTGGCCGAGGCGGAAGTGGAATACATTGACAAGCAAAGCCCGGCGGTGGATGTGGGGTTTGTGTGTGCCGAGCCGGAAAAGATCGCTGCGGCGTTCGGCCTCGCCGTGTTGCCAGCGCCGACTTTTGCCGTGATCTGGACAACCACGCCGTGGACGATCCCCGCGAATCAGGCCTTCAACGTGCATCCTGAACTGGACTACGCGCTGGTCGAAACTTCGCGTGGCGTGTTGCTGTTGGCCAGCGAATTGGTGGAAAGCTGTCTCACCCGTTACAAGCTAACGGGCAATGTGCTGGCCACCACGAAGGGCGCGGCGTTAACCGGCATCCACTTCCGCCATCCACTGTACGATCGCAGCGGCCCGGTGATTCCGGCGGATTACGTTGGCGTGGACGCGGGCACGGGCATCGTGCATGCTGCACCGGCCTATGGCGTGGAAGATTTCAACGCCTGCATGAGCCACGGTTTCACCTTTGACGACATCCTCAACCCCGTGCAGGGCAATGGCGTGTATGCGGCTGACCTGCCATTTTTTGGCGGTTTGCACATCTGGAAGGCGAATCCGAAAATCGTCGAAAAACTTGAGGAAGTCGGGGCGCTTTTCTCGCATGAAAAAATCACGCACAGCTACATGCACTGCTGGCGGCATCGTACGCCGATTATTTATCGCGCCGCGCCGCAATGGTTCGTCGGTATGGACAGCGTGGCAAGCCACGCTGTCCATACTGGACAAGGCGACGGCAATCCCCCCAACCCCCTCTCCAAAGGGGGCGATGAGAATGGGCCGCCTGCGGCGACAAATGAGAAACAGTCCACCTTGCGCGAGCTGGCGTTAAAAGGCATTGACGAAACCGCCTTCTACCCAAGCTGGGGGCAGGCACGTCTGCGCGCCATGATCGCCAGCCGGCCAGACTGGTGCATCTCGCGCCAGCGCAACTGGGGCGTGCCGATTCCTTTCTTCATCCACAAGGCCACCGGCGAATTGCATCCGCGCACGGTGGAACTCATGGAACAAGTCGCGCAGCGCGTGGAGCAGGAAGGCATCGAAGCCTGGTTCAAGTTGCCCGCGGCAGAACTCTTGGGCGAAGAGGCGGAAAACTACCAAAAAATCAGCGACACGCTGGACGTGTGGTTTGATTCCGGCACCACGCACTGGCATGTGCTGCGCGGCTCGCATCCAGATGCGGCAAGCAATACCGGGCGCTGGGCGGACATGTATCTGGAAGGCTCGGATCAGCATCGCGGCTGGTTTCACTCGTCGCTGTTGACCGGCTGCGCCATTGACGGCCACCCGCCGTATCAAAGCCTGCTCACCCACGGTTTCACGGTGGATGCGCAGGGGCGCAAGATGAGCAAATCGCTGGGCAATGGCATCGAGCCGCAGGAAATTGGCGACAAGCTCGGCGTCGAGATCCTGCGCCTGTGGCTGGCGGCGACCGACTACTCGGGCGAGTTGTCCATCTCGAAAGAAATTCTCGACCGCGTGGTGGAAGTGTATCGGCGCCTGCGCAACACGCTGCGCTTCTTGCTCGCCAACACGGCCGATTTTGACGCCGGAAAAGACCTGCTGCCGCCAGAAGACTGGCTGGAAATTGATCGCTATGCGTTAGCGCTCACGCAGCAGTTGCACGAGCAATGCACGGCAAGTTATGCGCGCTTTGAATTCCACCCCATCGTGCAGGCGCTGCAAAACTTCTGTGCGGAAGACCTGGGCGCGTTTTATCTCGACATCCTCAAGGATCGCCTGTACACCACGGCTGCGGATTCGCGTCCGCGCCGCGCGGCGCAAAGCGCGCTGTGGCACATCCTGCAATCCATCACGCGGCTGATGGCGCCGATCCTGGCTTTCACCGCCGAGGAAATCTGGCAGATCGCGGGGAACGGCGAGAGCGTGATGCTCTCCACCTGGCATGAATTGCCTGCGCTGCCGGAAAAGTCGGCGCTGGTGACACGGTGGCAACAACTGCGCGAGGCGAAAAGCCGTGTCTCGCGCACGCTGGAAGACCTGCGCGCGGCGGGCAAGATTGGCTCGTCGCTGCAGGCGGAAGTGGAGATTCACGCCAGCGGCGCGCAATACGACCTGCTCGCCAGTTTTGGCGACGATCTGCGCTTCATCATGATGTGTTCCAAAACCACGCTCGTGCGCGTCAGCGATACGGCCGTCGAAGCGATCAACGCCATACCCAGCGCCCATGCCAAGTGCGCGCGCTGCTGGCACTGGCGCGAGGATGTCGGCCATCACGGCCACGCGACCGGGCATCCGGAGCTCTGCGGGCGGTGCGCCAGCAACTTGTTTGGTGAAGGCGAGGCGCGCTATTTTGCATAAGGACGTTTTCGCCATGGCGCGCTGGTTAAGCCTTGCCGGGGGCGTGATTATCCTCGACCAGCTCGGCAAATTCTGGGTGCTGGCGCATTTTCAGCTCATGGAAAGTGTGCCGGTCACTGCGTTTTTCAATCTGGTGCTGGTGTTCAAATCCGGCGCGGCGTTCAGCTTTCTTGCCGACGCCGGCGGCTGGCAAAAATGGTTTTTCATTTTGCTGGCGGCAGGCATTGCCTGCTGGCTGCTGGTGATGTTGCGCCAGCATGCGCGCGAGCGCTTGTTGCCGGCGGCGCTCTCGCTGGTGCTGGGCGGCGCGCTGGGCAACGTCATCGACCGTTTGCGCTTTGCTGCGGTGGTCGATTTTCTTGATTTCCATCTGGCCGGTTATCACTGGCCGGCCTTCAATATCGCCGACTCCGCGATCAGTATCGGTGTCGTGCTGATGCTGCTGCATCAATTTCACCGCCGGGAAACGCCATGACGGAACACGTCCAGCCTGACAGCCTGATTACGCTGAATTACCGCGTCGCCTCGACCGAGGGCGAAGAATGGGTCAGCACCTTTGGTTTTTCCCCGGCCGTGATCCAGCTCGGCTGTGGCGAGCTGGCACCACCGTTTGAAGCCTGTCTGATCGGGCAGGCCGTTGGCGCGCGTTGCGATGTGGTGCTCGACGCCGCCGCAGCCTTCGGCCCGCGTCAGGCTGAACTGATCCGCCGCGTCAAACGTGCTGCGCTGCCCGCCTCCGCCGAAATTGAAATCAACGCGCGCGCCGAGATCAACTCACCGAGCGGGCAAACGCTTTCCGGCATCATCCGCGACATCGACAGCGACAGCGTGCTGATAGACTTCAATCACCCGCTGGCCGGAAAATCCATCCGCTTTGCAGCGGAAATCATCGGAGTGCTGTGATGCAAACCATCCTGCTCGCCAACCCCCGTGGTTTTTGCGCGGGTGTCGAACGTGCGATCGCCATCGTTGAACAAGCGCTGCAAAAATTCGGCGCGCCGATTTATGTGCGGCATGAAGTCGTGCATAACCGCTTTGTGGTCGATGATTTGAAAGCCAAAGGCGCGATTTTTATCGAAAATCTGGCGGATGTACCCGCTGGCGCCACGCTGATTTTCAGCGCCCATGGCGTCTCGCAAGCCGTGCGCGCTGAAGCGGCGGCCCGCGGCTTCAAGCTGTTTGACGCCACCTGCCCGCTGGTGACCAAAGTGCATCTGGAAGTTGCCCGCCTGCGCAAGCAAGGCTATGAGATCGTGATGATCGGCCACAAGGGCCATCCGGAAGTCGAAGGCACGATGGGGCAGGCGACGGGCGGCATGCACTTGGTGGAAAGCGAGGCCGATGTAGCGCGGCTTAACTTAAAAGTCGGCGTTGGCGGCACGGCGCTGAAACTCGCCTATGTGACGCAAACCACGCTCTCGGTCGATGACACGCAAACCATCGTCGCCGCGCTGCAGAAACGCTTCCCCGCCATTGTCGGGCCGAAAAAAGACGACATCTGCTATGCCACGCAAAACCGGCAGGATGCGGTGAAGGCGATGGCCGGCCGCATGAATGTGATGATCGTTGTCGGCTCAAAAAACAGCTCCAACTCCAACCGCCTGCGCGAAGTGGCCGAGAATGGCGGTGTTGCGGCCTATCTCGTCGACAATGCCGAACAGATTGACCCGGCCTGGCTGGCGGGCAAACCGCGCATCGGGGTCACCGCTGGCGCTTCCGCGCCTGAAGTCCTGGTGAGTGGTGTGGTAG
>JBAQUE010000169.1:0-8248 GCA_049297315.1 Rugosibacter sp. | reverse complement strand
GGGTGTTGCCCTGATGGTTGGCGGAATTGCCTTGTCAGCAGTGGTATCAGCTCAAGAAATTGAAAATTATGTGCCGAGTTCAATTTCACCTGAGCCACGGGTGATTGGGCTCAACACCACCAACATGAAGGAAGTGGTGCCTGGACAGTTGTACATGAAGCATATGGTTGGGCCTGATGTCAGCGTGGTGGTGTTGAATATCAAGCGCGGTGAGTCAGTCAAGATGGGGCGTGATATTCAACAGAACTACAAGGGTGACGAGGCGACGCGCGCAACCAGTATTTCGGCGGGGAAGATGCCTCCCCTCCATGTTCATGGCCAGGAGATTGCCATTGTGCTCAAGGGCTATGGCAAGGTGGTGACGGGGGATGGCAAGGAATATCCTATCAAGGAAGGCGAGGCCATCATCATGCCGCCCGGCATACCGCATACCGGGACGTTCGATGCGCCTGAGAACCTTGTGGTCAGCATAACAACGCCACGGCGGCCTGAGTACGGGGCACATGACCAAGCGAAATACTAGGGTTGGATTCGCCACATGCAGGATGTAAATACCAAAAGATCAGTCAGCCATAGCCAGATGTTGTGCAGCAGGGAACTTCAATCGATTGCACCGGTCTATAAACGGCATAATTGATTGAAATATATTTTCATCATAATCAGAGAGGAGATTGTCATGTGGGTGGCGCTTCTTATTGTGCACGGATTGCTGGCCTTTTTCCTGTTGGGGGCACTTACCCATCAGGCCGTCGCTGTCCTTAAAAAATCGAAACAGACGGGCACTTTTGTGCAACGGTTTACCAGCGTCAATCCGGCTGGTTACGCCAAGGCCATCATCTGGCTTTACATCGTGACATTCATTATGGGGGCCTGGATATATACCCAGTATCGGGTGGATGTTCGTCCGATATTTGAGGATACCGGCAGGCTGAACATGTTTGCCCTATTCGAACTTAAAGAGCACTATGCGGCGTTTGGCTTGGCATTCTTGCCACTGTACGGGCATCTCTGGCAAGTAAAAAGCGGCGTGGATGGTTCAGACGTGAGCACGGGGCGCCGGTGGATCACTGTGGCTTTGGCTTGTTTTGTCTGGTTCATTTTTCTGGCGGGTCATATCGTTAATAATGCGCGCGGTCTTTGAGGGGAGAAACAGCCATGAATAATGTTTCCAATATTTCAGAATACTCAAGCGTCAAAGCTTGCGCCTACACGCTATTTGCTGTGGCATTTTTGCCAGCCTATTTTGTTTTTATGGGTTTTAACATTGCTGTTTTCACCTATTTCCCGGAGACTATGGAATTCAGGCTGGGCACGGTCAAGATGCCGGAGTCGGGGCCGGGCATGACATGGTTCGGGTGGATGGGGTATGCGGCTTTAGTTGGTTTGGCCTGTTCATCCTTGGCGCTTATCCCAGCGATACGGAACAGGTTGAATGGTTCCCGAGGGGCGGTGGCAACCGTTGTGGTTGCGGTGATTCTGTCCGTGGTGCTGGTGTGGTTTTATAGAAAAGACTTTATGTAGCATGTTCCGATTGGAGAGAATTATCATGGCACGCTTCCGAATTTTTCCGCAAGGCTTCGTAACAAGACTGGCGCTGTTCAGCATGGCTACGGGTATTCTGCTGCTTACACAAGTTGGGCCTGCACAGGCGAACGGCGGGATATTTTTTGGTGACATGGATCAAGCCTTTCATGAACAGAAAGTTTCTTATTTCGGAACAGTGAGAGACCGGAAAGGCAAGGCTGTGCCTGAGGCAAAAGTACTGGTCACCGTCGCCAGGGATAAGGTGGAAACCTACACAATCATGGCTGACAAACGGGGAAAATACAGGACGTCGACCTATCCAGGCGTCGACACACGGCGAGTGCAGATATTTGCCGAGAAAGCGGGTTACAAGTTTGATGAGTTGGTGCAATTGCGTGGCCCCAAAAAAGTGGGTGATGCGATTGAAGCCGACATCATCATGACGCAGTTGCAATAGTCGTCAAAACCTGGATTGAAAATGGCCAGACTTGGCCCATGGGTATGGGTGGGCATGGTTCGCTCATCGCATGTGCTGGCCATATTATTTGTTCTGTTGACAGGACTAGCTGAAGTTCGAGTCGAAGCCGCCACTCTGCAGACCATTCAATCGCGCGGCCATCTGGTATGCGGTGTGCGTCAGGACCAGCCGGCTTTTGCAGTGGTTGATGCGCGGGGCCATTATTCAGGCATGGAAGTGGATATTTGCCGCGCGTTGGCTGTGGTGATTTTGGGCTCACCAGAGCAGGTGCAGTTTGTGCCTGTCGAATATGTCCAGCATTTTGTTGATGACGCGCATGTTGATGTTGTGCTCCATGGCTTGACGCATACTCTGGATCGCGAGCGCAAGTTTGATATCACATTCAGCAGCGTTTACTTTTATGATGGGCAGGGATTCATGGTGCCAAGATCATCTGGCATTCAGTCTGCTGATCAACTGCAGGGCCGGAAAGTCTGTCTGCGCCGGGGCGGCGAGGCGGAAAAAAACATGAACAAATATGCGCAGGGGAAGTTCAAGCTGATCCTGTCAACAGAAGAAGCGCTGGCGCAGGATGAGTTTCTGGCCGGGAAATGCGATGCCTACACGGCAGATGTCTCCCTGATGATAGCGATGCTGTACAGCAAACCGGTGAGCAGCACTGAATATCAGGTGCTCCCGCAGCGAATATCCAAAGAGCCTCTGGCGGCAATTACCCGGCGCAGTGATCAAGAACTGTCGCATGCGCTGAATGCCGTAATGTCGGCCATAGTCGAGGCGGAGGAGCGTGGGATCACCTCTGCGGATGCAACTGAAGGAGTGGAGCCGGAAAAATTATCCAGATTTGCCGAATGGGCTGCGCCCTTCATGCCCCAACTGCCTGGTGACTGGGCAGTGCATGTGGTTCGGTCGGTGGGAAATTACGGGGAAATCTATAACCGGAACCTGGCCAGGGCAAGAGAGTATGGAATCGAGCGCGGCCTGAATCGGCCATGGAATGCAGGGGGCATCATGTATGCCTTGCCGGTGCATTAGTCCCGGCCAGCAGCTCGGCTGTTAGCCGCTCAAACAACGACAGTGGGCGCCTGGCCTATGCCGCGAGTTTCGATGCGGCCAATGGTAAAAACCTTTTCTCCCGCCGCAGTGAGCAATTGCATGGCGCGGCTGGCATCGGTTTCTGCAACAATGACCACCATGCCGATGCCACAATTGAAAACACGGTGCATCTCGGCGTCGGCAATGTTTCCTTCACGTTGCAGCCACTGAAACAATGCGGGTTGTGGCCAGACACTCTGGTCGATGATGGCTGCCACATTGTCGGGCAGGACACGGGGAATGTTCTCCGTCAATCCCCCGCCGGTGATGTGCGCCATGCCCTTGATGCCTTGCCCGCCGAGCGACTGGATCAGCGTCAGCAGTGGTTTGACATAGATATGCGTTGGCGCCATGACAGCATCGGCCAAGGGTGTGCCGCCGATGTCCAGCGCAAGGTCGGGTTGCGCGCGTTCGATGATTTTGCGGATCAGCGAGTAGCCATTTGAATGTGCGCCGGAAGAAGCCAGCCCCAGTACCACGTCGCCCGGCTGGATGGACTTGCCATCAATGATGCGCGATTTTTCCACCACGCCTACCGCAAAGCCGGCGAGGTCATATTCGCCGTCTGGATACATGCTCGGCATCTCGGCTGTTTCACCGCCTATCAGCGCGCAGCCAGCCAGTTCGCAACCGCGTGCAATGCCTTCAATCACCGTGGCTGCCGTGGCGACATCCAGCCGGCCGCAGGCAAAGTAGTCGAGGAAAAACAGCGGCTCCGCCCCCTGCACCAGAATGTCATTGACACTCATGGCAACCAGGTCCTGGCCTACCGTGTCATGCCGCTGCCATTGGAAGGCCAGCTTGAGTTTGGTGCCGACGCCATCGGTGCCTGAAACCAGCACCGGTTCGCGGTATTTTTTCGAGATTTCGAAAAGTGCCCCAAAGCCGCCGATGCCTGCCAGTACTTCCGGCCGCATGGTGCGTTTGGCTGCCGGCTTGATACGTTCAACCAGCGCGTCGCCGGCATCGATGTCGACACCGGCATCGCGGTAGGTAAGGGAGTTGGAAGCGGTCAAGATGAGATCCTTGAAAACACCGGGCGAAACACCGGGTGATGGTGCGGCGCACGCCGGGATGGGCGATAATCGCGGCTGACTGAAAAATAATGCGGATGCGCAAATTCTACCGGAAATGACCCCTGCCCAAGACAGCCGTTTGCATCTGGCGCCCTGGTTTGTTATCGGGTTGGCGTTGCTCCTGCTCCTCTATGTGCTCGCCCCTATCCTCGCTCCCTTTGTGCTGGCCGGCATCCTGGCGTATATCGGCAACCCGCTAGTTGAGCGCTTGAGCCGCCATCGCCTGCCGCGTGTGCTGGCAGTGCTGGTGGTATTAGGGGGGCTCGTGGTGTTATCCGTAGGCTTGGTGTTGATTGTCCTGCCGCTGTTGATGGATGAGCTTGGCCGGCTGGGCGCCCGCGCGCCACAAGCCATGCAGCAGGCCAATGAGCAGTTTCTGCCCTGGATGGAGCAACGCTTTGGCATCCATTTGCGTCTGGATGCAAGCCTGGTTGACAAACTTCTTGCGGCCAGCAGCTGGGATGCGCTGAAGCCTGTATTCAACCAGCTCTACAATTCGGCGAGAATTGGCGGCGCGGCGGTGCTGGGTTTTGTTGTCAATCTGTTGCTGGCGCCCGTGGTGACGTTCTACCTTTTGCTGGAGTGGAGAAGCATCCTCACCTATATTGAAAAAGTCATTCCACGCGCCTGGCATGGCCGGTGCGTCGCCATGGCGCGCGACATTGATGCCGTGCTTGCACAATACCTGCGCGGGCAAATCCTGGTCATGGCCATCCTGGCGCTGTATTACAGCATTGCGTTGTGGATTGCGGGCATTCCATCCGCATTGCCCGTCGGGCTGGTCAGCGGGTTGCTCATTTTTATCCCTTACCTGGGTTTTGCCACCGGGTTTATCTTGGCGCTGATGGTCGCCGCGCTCCAGTTTGCCGGTTGGCCGCCTATCGTCGCCGTACTGGTCATTTATGGCATCGGCCAGATGCTGGAGGGTTTTTTGCTGACGCCTTATCTGGTCGGCGAACGTATTGGCCTGCACCCGCTGGCGGTTATTTTCGCACTGCTGGCGTTTGGCCAGTTGTTTGGTTTTTTCGGCGTATTGTTGGCGCTGCCCGTATCGGCCATGTTGTCGGTTGGCTTGCGCGACCTGCGTGCGGCTTATCTGGCGAGCCGCTTTTATCAGGGACAGCAATGAATACGCAACGCCAGATGCTGCTGGACCTTAAATCGGAGCAGGTGCCGACGTTGGAAAATTTTGTCGCCGGGGCAAATGCGGAGCTGGTGGCGCGCCTGCACACCATGGCCAACGCCAATTGTTTCGAATTGCTTTATCTTTGGGGTTCGGCGAGTTGCGGCAAAAGCCACCTGTTGGCGGCGACAGCCGCCGCCGCCGAGGCGCAACGCCCCGTGCTCTATCTGAATGCCGAAAAAGTCGGCGCTGGCGTGACGGCGGCGAGTGGCAGTTTGCTGGTGATTGACGACGTGCAGCGCCTCGACGCGGATGCCCAGATTGCGCTTTTCCGCATGTTCAACTCGGCACGCTTTCTCGGCCTGGCATTGCTCTTATCCGGCGATGCGCCGCCGTTGCAGTTAGCTTTGCGCGAAGACTTGCGTACGCGCGTCGGCCAGATGCTGATCTACGAAATCAAGACGCTGAGCGATGAAGAAAAAGCCGCCGCTCTCGAACAGCATGCGATTCTGCGCGGCATGCTGCTGGATGCCGGTGTCGTGCAGTATCTCTTGCGCCACGGACGGCGCGACCTGCCTTCACTGATAGGGATGTTGAACAGCCTGGATTGCGCCTCGCTCGAGCAACATAGGCCGCCCACCGTGCCCTTGTTGCGCGAACTGATGCAAACCAACCTGAATATCGATGCGCCATGAACCTGGCCTTGTTTGATCTCGACAACACCCTGCTGGCAGGCGACTCGGATTTTGAATGGGCGCAATTCCTGATCGCCAAGGGCGTGCTCGACCATGAGTTGCATGCCGCCAGAAACGCCGAATTCTATCGGCAATACAAGGAAGGCACGCTGGATATCCATGCCTTCCTGGATTTTCAGCTCGCGCCTTTGGCCCGCCACACGCGAGCCGAGCTGGATGCCTGGCATGCGGAATTCATGATTACGCGGATATACCCCATGATTACCGCCGCCGCCCGCGAGCGCGTGGCGCAACACGCGGCCAAGGGCGATTTGCTGGCGATCGTCACGGCGACCAACAGTTTTGTGACTGGCCCCATCTGCCGCGAGCTGGGCATTCCGCACCTGATCGCCACCGTTCCCGCGCAGGCGGACGGCGTTTTTTCAGGCCAGCCGCGTGGCCTGCCGGCCTTTCGCGAAGGCAAGGTCGCGCGCGTCGAAGCCTGGCTGGAATCGCTCGGCCTGTGGTGGGGCAGCTTCGAGAAATCCTGGTTCTACAGCGATTCGCATAATGATTTGCCGCTGCTTGAGAAAGTCACCCATCCGGTAGCCGTCGATGCCGATGACACGCTGGCAGCCACTGCCGTCACGCGTGGCTGGCCACATATCAGCTTGCGGGACTGGTCCAACGATTAACTGACGCCCTGGCTGGCCAGATATTCCTCGTAGTTGCCGCGGTAATCGACGATGCTCCGGTCGGGCTTGATTTCGATGATGCGCGTCGCAAGCGATGAGACGAACTCGCGGTCGTGCGAGACGAAAACCAGCGTGCCGGTAAATTTATCCAGCGCGGTGTTGAGCGATTCGATGGATTCCATATCGAGGTGGTTGGTCGGTTCATCCATCAGCAGCACATTGTTCCTGAGCAGCATCAGCTTGCCAAACAGCATGCGGCCTTGCTCACCGCCGGAAATGACATTGACGGGTTTTTTGGCATCGTCACCGGAGAACAGCAAGCGTCCCAGCGTGCCGCGTATCAGGGTTTCCACATCGCCCCCTTCGTAGCCGCCTTCACGCACCCATTGCACGATCCATTCGGTGAGCGGGGTGTTGCTGGCGAAGTCAGCCGCGTGGTCTTGCGCAAACACGCCGGGGCGGGCTTTTTCGGCCCATTTGATGTGGCCGGATTGCGGCGTCAGGCCGTCGAGCTTCCCGCCTGCGAGAAGGCGCAGCAGGGTGGTTTTACCCACGCCATTCTCACCGATGATGGCGATTTTGTCGCCCGCTTCGATGGTCATCGACAGCGACTTGATGATGGGCGCCGAGGGATCGTAGCTGAAGCACAGGTTTTCGACTTCGCAGGCCAGGCGATGCAGTTTTTCTTTCTCGTCGTAGTCGAAACGTATCCACGGATACTGGCGCGAAGAGGGCTTGATGTCTTCGGGTTTGATCTTCTCGATCAGCTTCATGCGGCTGGTGGCTTGCCGCGCCTTGGACTTGTTGGCCGAAAAGCGGCGCACGAAGCCCTGCAGTTCGGCCACGCGTTCCTTGGCCTTGGCATTCGCCGAGACTTGACGCTCCCGCGCGACGGTCGAGGCTTCCATGAAGTCATCGTAATTGCCGCCATACACCTTGATCGTGCCGTAATCCAGGTCAGCCATGTGCGTGCACACCTGATTCAGGAAGTGCCGGTCATGCGAGATGATGATCATCGTGCTCTCGCGCTGGTTGAGGATGTCCTCCAGCCAGCGGATGGTGTTGATGTCGAGGTTGTTGGTCGGTTCATCGAGGAGCAAAATATCCGGGTTGGCGAACAGCGCTTGCACCAACAGCACGCGCAGCTTCCAGCCGGGGGCGACTTCGCTCATCGGCCCGTTGTGTTTTTCGATCGGGATGCCGGCGCCCAAGAGCAGCTCGCCCGCGCGCGATTCGGCGGTGTAGCCGTCGTACTCGGCGAACTTGCCTTCGAGTTCGGCCGCGTGCATGTAGTCGTCTTCGGTCGCTTCGGGGTTGGCGTAGATCGCGTCCTTCTCCGCCATGCAGGCCCACATCTCCTCGTGGCCCATCAGCACGACGTCGAGCACGCGCATGTCCTCGAAGCCGAACTGGTCCTGGCGCAGGTAGGCCATGCGCTCGTGCGGGTCCTTCGAGACGTTGCCGGCGGACTGCTCGAGCGCGCCGCACAGGATCTTCATGAAGGTCGACTTGCCGGCGCCGTTGGCGCCGATCAGGCCGTAGCGATAGCCCTCGCCGAATTTGACATTGACGTTCTCGAACAGGGG
>JBAQUE010000168.1:0-5015 GCA_049297315.1 Rugosibacter sp. | reverse complement strand
ACTCAGCCCGATGTCGCCGCTGTTCGCCTTGAGCATGATCGCCGGGCCGCTGGCATCATCAACACTGCCACCGGTGCCACCCGCGCCACCGGCAGTAGTCGCAGAATCAGTCTGGTCGCTGGGTGCATTAAAGGAATACGCCACGCCACCGTAGGAGCCAGTCAGCAATTGACCATCACAGGTACTCGCGGCGCTACCACCGCACAAATCCGTACCACCCACAGTCACCGTGTAGGTCGCGCTACCGCCACCATAACCTGCGCCGCCCTGGCCGCCATCGCCACCACGCGCGGCCAGCCATGAATCAGTCAGGGTGATCTGGCCGGCATCCACGAGGATGTGGCCTGCTGTTCCACCTTCCCCGCCAGTCGCCCCGCCATACCCCAAGGCACCGTTGCCACCGCCGCCACCCACGCCGCCGCTACTGTTAATACTACTGCCGCTTGACAGGCCCACCAAGCCGCTCGCAATTAAAGAGATATTGCCGCCAGAACCAGCCCAGCCGCCAGCAGTCGGGTTGTACGTCGCGTCAACACCGTCCGCACCATTGCCACCTGCGCCACCCAGCGCAGCAAGCCAGGCGCCGCCGCTGATATCGATACCCCCGTAAGTAGCTGTCAGGGTGATACTACCCGCGTCGCCCCCCAACCCGCCGTTCCAACCCAGGATTCCGTCGCCTGCACCACCATTGCCGCCATCGACTGAATACCCGTCATTGCTTAGACTGATGCTGGCGCCTTGGATTGTTAGGTCACCACCCGCGCCGCCCTCACCGCCACCCGCGCCGCCACTGCCACCGCGAGCGTACAAGCCGCCGGTTGCCGTAACAGCATCGGTAGCGGTAGCTGTCAGGGTGATGTTGCCACCGTCACCCCCCCAGCCGCCGGTGTTTAAGGGATCGATTCCCAACGCGCTCCCGCCATTTCCCCCGGAGGCATCAATAATGCCGGTAGATATCTGACCCGCATCCGCGGTCAGGGTCACCTGGCCGCCATTGCCACCGACGCCGACGCTGTAGCCATCGGTGTTGAACTCATCCCCACCCTGGCCGCCACGGGCTGAGATGGATGTCACGCTGATACCACCACCATAGGAATGGATGGCAACATCCCCGGCCGCGCCACCGCTGAGGCCGGGGCCACCGTCATAGCCACTGGTGATCAGGTTACCGGCCGTGATGTCGTCTTGCGCCAGCAACGTAATGCTGCCGCCGACAGTGGAAAAGGTGGCGCCGAAAGCATTAATGGCGCCCATAGTGGCGCCGACAGCGGGAGCGGATGTGCTAACGCCATCCCAGCCCGCGACCAGCGTAATCGTTCCGTTACCGCCATTAGCCAGGGTCTTGCCTGATGCGTTGATATTGTTATTGGCAAGCAGTGAAAAACTGTACGAACTGGAATAGTCATGACCATCAATCAGCGTGATGTCGCCTGATCCGCCAGAGCCCGTCGTGGTAATGGCAAGATCACCCAACCCAAGTTGGGTATCAATCGTGGCCCAATTGATATTCGAACCATAGGCGTTATCCACGCCGCTGAAGACACCACCGTAAAAAGCCGCCCCACCATAATCATCAGGACTATTCCCTATGGTGATATCCGCAGGATCAAGCAGTAACAAACCGGCCTTGCCCAGTGGAGCGCGGCGATCGACGCTGGCCTGAAAATCCAGATACCGATGCCCAGACACTTCGACAAAGCCGCCGTCCCCCCCGTTCGCGCCGCCGCGTGCGCTGATCGTGCCGTAGGCGCGCGTGGTGTCGTCCGCCCAGACGATCACCGTGCCGCCAGCGCCGAGATTTTGCGCGTCCGCCTTCAGGACCGCGTCGGGGCCGAACCAGGTGATGCTGGCGTTCTGGATGGCGGGGTTCTTGCCCTGATAATCACCGCCGACGAGGATCGTGCCGCCACCGTTGACGCCTGATGCGTCGATTTCGGCATTGTCCATCACCGCGACGCGTTCGCCGAGGACTTCAACTTGGCCACCCTTCGTGCCGGTGGTGACGATGCGGCCATCGCCATCGACATACGCGTCCTGGCTGGCGCGGAGGAAAATTTTGCCGCCTTCGCTGACCGCGCTGCTGGCGTTCAGCGTGCCGCTGTTCCTGACAATCACCCCGGCGATGCCGATGCGGCCGGCGTCGGCCACGATCTGCCCGAGATTGGTGGCGTTGCCTTCTGCGCCGGTGATCTCGACCTTGACGCCGGGCGTGGCGGTGTCGATCAGGCTGACGGTCTGCCCGGCGGCGAGAATGGTTTCGCCCTGCGGGGTGGTGATGATGCCTGCATTGCTGACATGGGTGCCGATCAGGTACACCGCGCCGCCCGAGGGGGTGGTGATCTCGCCCTGGTTGGTAACATTGCCCGCGCCGGGGGTGGCGTTGAAGCTGAGCTTGTTGGCGAGGAAGTCCGCCGTGCTGACATGCAGCGTGCTGGCGACAAAGCCGGCGACGTCGATGCGTCCGCTGGGGCCGACCATGATGCCGGCGGGATTGACCAGCCAGACGCGGCCGTTGGAGGCGAGCGTGCCGTAGATCGCCGAGGGGTCGCCGCCGAGTACGCGGTTGAGCACCGAGCTGGAGGCGGAGGGCTGGACAAAGCGGGTGGTCTCGCCGGCGGCGATGGAGAAGGTGTTCCAGTTGATCGCCGCGCCGTTGCTGTTGGTCACCGTCAGCACATTGCCCGCCGTATTGAAGCTGGCGGAGCCATTGACCACCGTGGGGTCGGCCGGGTTGGCCAGCGCGCCGGTCACGAAGCAGGCGGCGACAGCGGCGGCGGAGAGGCCCAACGAGGTGCGCAGAGGCGTGGCCGGACGGCGCATGGGGGTGTTGCTGAAACGGCGATCATTGCGGACGGGGTTCATGGCATAAGCTCCTGAGTCACGCAGAAAAATTTTGCATCCATTTTCAGAATCCGAATACCACGTTGAAGTGACCGAGAAAATCGCCCCGCTCGGCCGTGTCCGGCCAGCCGTCGTCGGTCACCATGGCGAGGTCGAAGCGGGCGGAAATGTCTTTCCGCAGCGTGTAGCGCAAGCCCGCGCCAAGCGAGGCGATGTTGGCGTGGCCGCTGCTGCCGGCGGGAATCTGGGCATTGTGGCCGCTGGCGAAGTCATAGAAGAACACGCCGCGCAGACTGCCCGGCGCACTGACACGGGTGGCGAAGTCCGGCGTGGTGATTTCGAGATTCGCCACATAGCCACGGTCGATGGCCACGGCACGTTCGGAAAAACCGCGCACGGCATTCACGCCGGCGAGGCCGAGTTGTTCGGGCGAGGGCAGGGCGTCCGCCGTGTATTGCGCGGTGACACCGACATGGCCCAGCCAGTCGCCACTGATGGCTTGCAGGTAGTTGCCGCCAAACCGCCAGACGGTGAATTTGTCCTTGATGCTGCGCCCGCTGGCGGCGGAATAATGGTCGGACGCACTGCCTGGGCCGCCGGGGAAGGGATATTCCGCGCCGATCGGGTTGAGATTGTAGGCTGCGCCGGCGTAGTAATCATAGGCCTGGCCAGGCTTTTGCCATTCTCCGCTGTAAGTCAGCGACACCGGCTGCAAGGTGTAGGGCGTGCACCCGGCAATGCCGAAGGGCGTCGGCGTGCCGCCGATGTTGCAGGTGTTGTTGAAGTATTTGTAGTCGTAACCGGCCACCAGCTTGGACGTATACAAACCCTGGCGGCCGAGCATGTGGTTGTAGCGCAAGGCGATTACCGAGCCCTTGCCGTTGATGGCCAGCGGGCTGGTCAGGTTGGGCGTCACGCTGGGCAGGTTGGTGCTGGATTTGCCGTAGATGAAATCGATGCTGTCGCCCAGGTTGTAGAGCGGCAGGCGGTAGCCGATGGAATAGATATCCACGTCCACGCCGCCCGGCGCGTCGATCGCGGTGGTGTAGGCCAGCGTGAGGATCTGGTCGCGGTTGAACAGGTTGGCGTGCTGGTAGGCGACGCCGATCCTGTCCTTGCCGCTGCTGTGCGTGCCAGTGTTGTCGAGCGTGACATAGAAGCGCTGCGGGTTATCTTCGGCGACATCGACACGGGCATTGATCTTGCCTTCTTCCTCGCCCACGCCCAGCGTGACATCGACTTTCTTGGCCGGATTTTCATTGCTGAGCTGGGTGTTTTCCGAGAGCTTGCGCAGGTTGGGCGCGGCGCCTTCTTTCAGGTCGGGCAGGCTGGCGCGGATGTTTTCCTCATCGAAATACTGGTTGCCGGTGATGCTGACCTTGCCGATCCTGCCTTCGGTAACCTGCAAGCGCACCACGCCGGAGGTGAGCTCCTGCTCGGGCACCAGGACATTGACCGTGCCGTAACCAAGACGGCGATATTCGTTGCCCAGCGCTTCAAGCGCCTGCTGGATGTCGCCATATACTTTCTTCGGGCCGGTGAAAGGGGCGACCAGTTCATCGATGCGGGCCTGCGGCAGCAGGGTATTGCCCTCGACCTTGAACTGCTTGATGTCAAAGTTGACATCCTGCTCTGCGGCATAGGCCAATGGGCCGACAACCAGCGCGGCAAGGGCAAGCAGCAAGCTGACCACCATAGCAATCACTCTACTTTTCATCAACGAATCCCCGGTAAATTCATGACAAACCGCTGTGCTGGCTATGTGTCCACACATGTACCCACAGGCAAGCTAACAAATATTTTATGCAAATGCAACTATCATCGACAGGCGGTGACATTGACTGGCAGGCATTCCTCGTAGCCGGCGCAGCCGCAGGGTCTGCGGGCAATGTATGGCCACAGGTAGAATAAAGCCATGAGCCCATTGATGGACGCCTGTCCCACCTTGCTTGTCATTACCCACTTGCCTGACCAGGAAAGCGCCGGGGAACTGGCGGCCGCGCTGGTCGGCGAACGCCTGGCCGCCTGCGTGAACATCCTGGCGCCCTGCCAATCGGTGTATCGCTGGCAGGGCGCCATCGAGCAAATCGGAGAGATACCGCTGGTCATCAAAACCACGGCGGCGCGTTATGCGGCGCTGGAAGCGGCCATCCGCGCGCGGCATCCTTACGAAC